>JACVQG010000043.1 GCA_015661045.1 Dehalococcoidia bacterium
ATGGCATCCATTGAACCGGCCCCCGATATAAATGTACATCCGACTTGTTCCTCCAATTCAACAGCTATATTCGGAGGAGTAGCGGCGCCGCCAGCCCTGACCACCCGCAAGGAGCTCAGATCGTATTTTTTGAGATTCGGATGCCTCAGCATAGCGATAAGCTGGGCGGGCACCACGATGGCTACGCTGATCCGTTCCTTTTCTATTAATTTAAGGGCTTCCTCAGCGTCAAACCAGTCAAGTAGAGCTGCTCTTGCCGGCACCATTAGAGGGCAAAAGAATGCGTAAATAGCGGACCCTCCTGAAAGGGGTGCAATAGCGCCTATTACATCCGCGCTGGTTATCTTTGCCCTCTCTATCACAGTTCTTCCTAACACCTTGTATGCTGCCTGGGAATGCTCGCAGAATTTTGGCGCTCCGGTAGTACCGCTGGTGGCCATGATAAAGTTAAATTCAAAAGGTCCGAACTGAGTTTTCTTTAAATAGTCCGTCGGGTATTTCCGCTCCAAAGGCTTTTCAACAAGCTCTTTATAGGATATAGCCCCCCGCGGGACATCATCGCCGACTACAAATAAGTGTCTCAGTGAAGGCAGACTGGAACGAATACTTTCAATCATGCCATGATAGTCAACCTTCCGGAATTTGTTAGGGGTGATAGCCGCGACTGCATTCAGCGATTTTAACGTGCGCTCCATCTCCGCCTGTCGCCAGGTCAAAGCCGGGAATACGCTGAGAATACCTGCCTTAAGAAAAGCTATCCTCAGAACAATATTTTCCACCCAATTAGGGAGCATGACTAATATTACTTCATCCTTTTTTATCCCCAACTCCATCAAACCCAGAGCAACACGGTCGGAAAGGAGCTTCAATTGAGACCACGTGAGCCTGGTTCTGGAATCAACAAATGATAGCTGGTCGGGATATTTTTCCGCATTACGGTTGCACATATCCGCCAGGGTTTCAGAGTTCCAGAATCCACGGGATACGTATTCATCAATCATCTTCTGGTTGAATCGGGTCTGTTTTGCCATTTGTTATGCCTCCTGTACCGCTGGGATTCTAACATGGTAAAACAGATTTGACAAGCTTGATCTGGAGAAGTCGCCTGGTGTAGGATAAAGCATGGAATCTTAAGAACTTGCTACGGGGATTTGCCGAATCAGTTGAAGAATGTCTGAATAATTATAGGAACGTTGCTGTAAGCTCGTTTAATATAGATAGAAATATTGTCGCCAGCGTAGCTCAGAGGCAGAGCGGCGCTTTCGTAATTATAGGGTAGGTATGCCAAAGAGTGTTATTAGATATAATATAGAACTATTGCATTAGTTGTCAAAACCTCATTTTGTATCTGTGGTAACTTTTAGTATCAGCCCGTATTTTTCAGTTTAACGCCAAAATAACGCCAAATATTTGGCTTTATTTCAGATATGCCAGCAAAAAAGCAAGTCCCCGACAATTCCTGGGTGATGTTCACACTGGCACCACACACTCAAGCCCCTCATTCTTCACCGAATTAACTAATTTGGAGACAGTTGTTGATGGCAACCCTGGTCATGCGAGCGGTGTCCACAATAGAGTTAACTTCGCAAAGAGCCTTGACGACCTGTGTTTGGAGTTCTATACTCAGCTTGTTCATATCAGCTACCTCTCAAACTGTCTATAATACTCACGTAGCTCAAGAATTGCTAAGGGTATTATAAGATATTTATTATAATCGCAGAGTGCGTCTTGACCTTATAGGAAATAACTGATAACATGGGTAGCGAGTTCACTTTCTACGATTACATTGACGCTAACGGGGTCAACGTCATAAGAAACTGGTTAAATGGTGACGGTAAGCCCGCAAAGATGTTTTTCACCACGATTATCGGGCAATTGGAGGCTTCGCCTCCACCGGGCGGTAAAGACTCAGTCTGGAAGCACCCCTACACCTGGCCTATGAAGGGGGAGTGGGACGGTTTTTTTGAACTCCGCAAAGAGGCATCAGGAGTCCAATACCGCCTACTTGGCCAAATACGCAACCGAGTTGTGTTCTTAGTTGCCTACGGGATTCACAAAGACCAGTATTATAATACTGATGTAACATCTCAGACCGCCCGAAATCGAGTCAACCAAATGGAAGATAATCCAGCAAAGTACAGGAGAGAACATGGGTACAATTAGTAAGCAAGAACAAGTATGGGAGAGTCTACAAGACCCTGAGCTTCGTCAGCAGTTCATCGACGAACATATTAACGTAGGTCTTGCTTTTCAGATTCGTGCGCTTAGAGTGCGCCAGGACCTAACTCAGACGAAACTAGCAGAGCTATTGGGTAGCAAGAGTAAACAACCCATGGTTTCAGAATGGGAAAACCCAAACTACGGCAAGTACACTTTGGAAACATTGAAGGACTTGGCGAAGGTATTTGACGTAGGCTTACTTGTTCGGTTTGTGCCGTTCAGTCAACTAGTCGAGTGGACAGTTGACCTCACAAAGGAGGCCATTGCGCCGCCTAAGTTTAGCGAAGAACAGAACTATGCCCATGACTTAACATCGGTTTCGACGGCATGGAATAGTACGGAAGGCGCAATAACTATTACTGCGAATAATCAGGGCTTTTCGTCTCACGATATGCCAGGATTTTGCATACTCGCCTCCACAGCAAATGTTAAGACACCTGAAAAGGAGCTTGTTCATGCGTAAAGAATTACGGCAACGTCTTGCTACGGAATACCGGTATGCTGTAACTAAAATGCAGAAATCACCGGAGGCACCGAAAAAGTTGTTCTACTTCAGCGTTTTCTTTGGAGAGGCGCAACGTGTACTAAATTGGCAATGGGACCGCGATCTCGCGCTCATATACACGATTACCCAGCATATTCATACACAAGTTAATGCCACGATGCAAATACCTGCGTTGGGGGTTTTCCCCATTGATTGGGCAACTTTTTATGAGAAACTGACACAAGGCGCCTCTGACCTTGCTGCTTACTATGAAAAGTCAGAGAATGATGATAACAGAGAAGAGATGTATCAGCTATTGGGGCGTTTAGCTGAAATCGCCTATGCCATTTCAGGAAACGGCAGTTACTTGTATGAGAAGGGGTCAATCAAGTTTTAGGTTCCCACCGCTTCGCAGCCGATTTCTTAGCTATCTCTCATCTCTTTCGGCGTGAGCTTCCTGGCTCGTGCCGGGCCACCGTTCTTTCCACCTGACCTCTCATTGTTCGGTATCGGAGTAGTTACGTGGGAACCTGTTGCTACGCTTATTTTGGCTTGCCGTAATATTTATGTCCTGGGCCATATTATTAATCGCTCTTATTGACGTTAAAAAGAGAAGGGGCTATAGTTGCGCTAACAAACAGGGCTGGAGGTGCTTCAATGCACTATCGTTTATTCACCGTTTTAATTCTGGTTATACTTGTATTTCTTTCCGCCTGCCAGGGGCCGCTGGGGCCACAGGGCGAGAGAGGCCCAGAAGGGCCTACGGGTACCCAAGGAACCGCACCGAGCGAAGACCAACTTCTGCAACTGATTCGTAAGGTTGTGGACGAGAAGTAGGATGAGTTGAGGGGGCAAGGGGAGAACGTGGTTTTCACGGCCAGCCTGGAACTCCCAGCGTTGCCAGCTCTGGGCTAGAGAGCGTAATTGCCAAGGATATCGCCCGCCTCAAAGACGAGCTAGGAGTTCCTTACCTGGTGGCAGTAACAGCCCCCTGGGATAAAATAAAAGGAACACCCTATGGCGAAGCCATATATCGCGAGGTGTATGTCGCGCCAGGCGATGTGCTAACCATTAAAGGAACGGGGTTTCGGCCTAACGAAGTGATGTCCTTGGAAGAGGCGGACAAGACGATAGGCGGGCAAAGTGTTTGGGTGAAAGTACAAACACTTAAGGCTACACAAGTTGGGGATCTAGACGCCAAGGTCTCCATACAACAGAGGCATCTTGCCATCACGCGTAATGGGGTCTATGAACTGGACTATATGGTTCACGCGGTGCGTCAGAATGGCACATGGATTGAACCTACGAACGAAATATGGGTGTTGGAAAAAGCGGGAAGCGGAAGGTAATGTATGCGATATCGGGGGAAACATGGGGGGGCTACCGTCTATTGGGGTAACTGATTCAGTGTCCTTACTTCATTCTATCGGGGTAACTGTTATTCGCTCATATCGCCACCCTTAACAACCCCTTTATAGAGCATTATACAACTGGGGGGTAGGTGATACTCTCATATCATCACCGCTTGCCCTTCGGTTATGGTCTGTTCCGGTGCGGATGGTGCGGAAAAGGCGGCTCAGGGGTATCAAGGTTTTTGTATATAGCTGACTCGCAGCCTTTTTGGTTAATAGAACCACGTTCTGTCCGCATCCGCAAAGCAGTCTCCGGCCATTCAAGCGTAGCGTTTACAATGGATGTCTATTCTCATATAATTGAAGGGATGCAAAGCGATGCTATGGCGCTACTGGACGAGGTGCTACCAGTAGGGGTATCCCGGAAACATTGTGAATCAAATTACAACGCCAAATTAACGCTAATTATTTAAGATTTAGCTTCAGTTGCCAGCGTAGCTCAGAGGTAGAGCGGCGCTTTCGTAAAGCGCGGGTCGGGGGTTCGATTCCCTTCGCTGGCTCCATTTGATTCCCACACCCTGGCCTTAAAACTCCCCTGCATTCAGGGTTGTAGCTTATCAGCCGCTATTTTTTCTTCTCTACGGATCAATGTCCCTTTAGCAATTTGTTCGATAATAAAATTAGCTATTAACCTGGTTTCTTCAAAATAGAATTGAGGAATATTCAGAGGAAATTGCTGGTCGGAAACTATCGCCAGGATCTCTTCAGGGCTATGGATTAAACGGGGATTCACCGATGTGCGCACCACCTCGATAGTTGGCCATGCAGAGCGTTTGTATCCTTCAACCACTATCATATCCACTTTCCCCTCAAACATAGAGATAATATCCTCCAAGGGGGGTTCCTCGACTACTTGTTGTATCATGCACAAGCTGTCCTTCGATGAAAGCACTACGATATCGGCGCCGGCGTGAGTAAACCTCCAGCTATCCTTGCCCTTCCTATCTATGTTAAAACCGTGCGGGGCATGTTTGATAACAGCCATACGGTATCCCCTGGATCGTATTTTTAGTAAAATTTAAACCTTCCCCGGCCATACACGAGATATATATTCATCTAATCCTAATCCCCGTAATGTCTCGGGTAGGGGTTTACCTGTCTTTCTGTCCCACCCCATTATCTGGTAATAGTTATCTAGCATAACGTCCCAGGACTTAAGGACTTCTTTGCCTTTTCCGGGGCCGTCAACCGGAATAGAACCGTATCTGGGGGAAGGCTTCTCCACTTCAGGACCGATACCGTGGGTCACATTAAAAACGCGCATCATATTTACAGTCCGGCGGCCCATGAACATAAGATCTTCCCATGTTAAGTCCCAGCCGGTCGAGCCTTTCAATAACCTCACAATAAGAGTTGGCACAGTTCGTGTGCAGAATTTACATGTCCCCAGGGAATCGAGGACCTGGAAAGAGCCTTTAGACCGGGCGATAAAGGAAGAGACATCAAGCGGCGAGAAGGGGTCATTGATGCCGGGTATCCCTAGTTGCGCGGGACGGGCTACTGCATCGGCCTCAATGGTCCCGGTGTTGGAGACACAGGTATCGAACATCTCTGCCCATACAAGGCGGTGGTCGTGGCTTCTCGGTGTGCCACCCTTCCCCGGATGTATCGCTATACTGACCGCCTCGCCTCCCAGCTTCGCAGCGGCGCGCATTACACCTTCAGCCAGAATATCCCCGATTCCTTCCCTGAAGGCTATGCGCCTGAGCAGTTCTCTGGTGGCTTCAACGTTCCCCCATGTCATTTCCAGGCCACCCAGGTCTTTTTTGGTTAAAATACCTCTCTGGTAGCATTCCATAACGAAGGCAACGACCCAGCCAGCCTCATTAGTGTCAAAGCCATTACGGTCCACCTCATTACTTAACATAATCATAGAAGCAACATCGGTGTTACCTATAAGCGGCCCCCAGGCGGACAGGGCTTCAGCCTCCGGCTCCTCACCGATATATCCGGTATAAGGCCCATCGGTTATGTGCAAAATATGGCAATGGTGCATCTGGCATGCCCAACAAGAATGAGGTTTTGCCTGGTATTTCTGTCTTATATACGATACGTTCCACTTTTTAAGTGCTTCCGGTTCTATGTTAAAAATGTTTGTGGTATAGTTTCTTACCGGCAGTGTGTTAGCCGGGGCATTTTCCTGAATCCCCCAGAACATCCCGTCGTTGTATACACGGCTCCATCGGGGGTCACCTTTTATTAATTCCAGAAATTCATTGTTAGCTTTAGTCAGTTCTGCTCTATCTGCAAGTTTTATGGTTTTATTACCACGGGCGATGGCAACAGCCTTAAGTTTTTTAGAACCAAATACAGCCCCAACACCGTTATGGGCAGCCACGTGGCCTCTATCGCCTACAAAGGCTGCAAAACGAGACAGGTTTTCACCCGCCGGGCCAATACCAAAAACGCTCATCTGATGTTGTCGTTCGGCGTATCCCAGCTCTTTTTTAATCAGGTCTTCTGTTTCCCACGTATCCTTGCCCTTCAAGTAAGCGGCATCTTTCAGTTCCGCCTGGCCATCATGGATATATAGATATAAAAGCTTTGGTGAAGCCCCTTGAACAACGATTGCATCATAGCCGTTGAGCCTTAAAAATGCCCCCAGGAATCCGTTAGCCTGTGTGGATGTGGCTCCCTGTGTCATGGCTCCTTTGGTTACTACCGAAATTGTGCCCGAGCCGTGTACCGGAGTCCCGCCCAAAGGGCCGGAGGCAATGATTACCCTGTTGGCAGGACTATTCCATTCCACACCGGGTGGCACTTCCTCACAAAGTATTTTGACACCCAGGTTGACTCCCCCCAGATATTTCCGCAATGTTGCTTCGTCGAGATATTCGTCGCTCAGGGAGCTCCGGGTTAAATCCACCCGTAGAATTTTCCCGTTGTAGCCACTTATTTCAGCCATTCTCGCCTCCTTAGTGGACTATTTCCTATTTTACAGGATTATCCTGGAATCTTTTAACCTGGTGATGTCCTCCCAGGAGTAGCCCATGTCAAGTAATATTTCTTCGTTGTGCTGGCCTAATTCAGCAATACCGGGCTTAATGTTATATGGCGTTTTGCTGAACTCAAGCGAATTAGTAAACTCGTTAAAGGGGCCAATTTGCGGATGGTTAACCGTCGCAATATAGCCGGCCTCCCAGGCCTGAGGGTCGTTAGCCACCTGGCTATAAGTGAAAGAAGGAGACCAATGAACGTTTTTCCCTTTTAAGCGGTTTTCCACCTCAGTAAAGTTCAATCGGGCGAACATAGCATCCAGTATTGCGATAAGTTCGCGGCAATTATTGGCGCGGCTTGGTGTATCCTTGAACTTCGGGTTGTTCTCAAGGTGTTCAAGATTAAAAGACAGACAGAAGTCATGCCAGTTGCGGTCTGGCTGTTTACTGGAAATCATCAGCCATTTCTCATCTTTGGTAACATAACTGTTGCATAACGGATTAATGGTGGCTAGCCGGTCTTTACGCGGCACTTCCTGTTTTGTGGCCAGGGCGGTCTGGACGCTATGGGAGCCCGCATCTAACATGCTACCATATAGAGAAGCGTGAACAAACTGTCCTTCACCGGTTTTCTCACGATGAAAGAGGGCCATGCCAATAGCCGCAAACAGGTTCATCGCAGATACATGGTCTCCGAAACCAGGCTGGCACTGGACCTGCTTTGAACCCGGCTCACCGCAACTGGCCATCAGGCCGCTACGGGCCCAAACACCGTAATCGAATCCACCCCGGTCACGCTCCGGCCCCCTGATACCATATCCGGTGCCCAGAGCATAGATAAGCCTGGGATTCAACTTTGACAAAGTTTCATAATCCAGGCGCATCCTCTTCAGTGTCTCCGGCTGGAAATTGGTCATGAATATATCAGACTCTTTGACCAGTTTATGGATAATCTCTCTGCCCTCATCTTTGTTAACGTCAATAGCAAAGCTCTTCTTTCCCCGGTTGCACTGTTCGAAGTAATAGTTGATGCCTATATCGGGTGCCGATGCTGCCTGACCGGTAACCCGCAACGGATCGCCGCCGGCCGGGTTCTCTATCTTGATAACCTCAGCTCCAAAATCGGCAAGGTGGGTAGCACAATATGGTACGAAAATGAACTGACCCATCTCAAGCGCTTTTATTCCCTCTAACAACATGAATATCTCCTCTCCTAATTTATGTTCTTTTAATTATAAAGACTTTTTATAAACAGAGTGTTATATTGGCCAAACATTTACTGGGTCTTAAGTCGGAACCTCTTGCCTGGCGCCGACATTTTTGGCTATCATAGCCAGTCCCAAAAGGAGAATAGTCAAGATAAGCCCAACAACATTGGCTCTTTCGTATTCCCCGGCCCACCAGTGTTCGAACATTATTATGGATAATACACGGGATTTTGAAGAATACAGGAACACCACAGTAACCAGGTCTCGCACCGATAAAAGAAACAGGAGTATCCACGCTGAAATAAACGACGGAGTAAGTAAAGGTGCGATTATCCGGCGAAAAGTATAGACCCATGAAGCGCCCAAAACCCTGGAAGACTCTTCTAACTCTGTACCTACCTGTATCATTGCCCCGTTCATCACCCGCACGCCTGTGGGCATCCCGCGAACAACGAACGCCAGCATCATTAACCACAATGTGCCGCGTAGAAATACAAAGATGGGCAAACCGCCAACAAAAGCCCATAAGAATCCTATTGCAAGAACAAGGCCGGGCACTCCATACGGTAACCACGATACCAGGTCGAGCATCCGCCTGCCCACGAACTTACTCCTGGTGACCACATAGCTGATCAAAGAGAACAACAACATTCCGGCAGTTGCTGTGCCCACACCCAGAATAAGGGTATTTTTTAAAGATTGAAAGAATCTCGGGTCATCGAGAGTTCTCTCCCAGTGTTTCAAAGTGAAAGGGTCAACCACCCATATGCCCCATAGTTTCATAAAACTGCCCAGGATAAGAGTCAGCAGCGGCAGAAGTGTACCGGTAATGAAATATATAAGCACGAGTCCCAGCGTGACATACTTCCATTTCCCCAGGCGTATTGGACGGATAGCAAAACCTCTCCCGGTAACGGTTACAAAATTTCGGTTCCGGAGTAACCTCCATTGGAGATAAACCAGAGCTGAGACAATGAGTAAAAACACCGTTGATAAAGCCATCGCCTGGGGAAAATCAGCCGGTGTGATACCCAACAGCCACCACACACGAGTCGTATATACGAAGATACCATTATTGTAACCTAAAAAGAGTTCAGGTTCGAAAGACTCCATAGCCAGGATAAAACCGAGAAGCATAGCCCCAAGTATAGCTGGTGATAGTAGAGGAACTGTTACGTGCCGAAACGTGGTAAAGTTATTGGCCCCGGCCATACGGGAAGACTCCTCAAGAGCGGCATCCATTCCCTTAAATGCAGGGGTGATGAGCATAAATATTATCGTGGATAGAGGGAATATGGAGACCCATATAATGCCACCATAGGAATATATGTCGAATATTGGTTTCTCAATATGTAGTAGAGCCTGGGCTGCTTTATTCAGAAAGCCGATTTGCGGGCCTGCGAGTAGTGTCCACGCTACTACCCTGGGAAGTAAAGGGAGAAATATCTGCAACCATACCAGAAACTCCAATACTTTTCTTATTGGTGTATCTGTTCTGGCAACAACCCAGGCCAGAAATAAAGCAATAGCGCCTGCCAGTATTACGCGGACAATGCTCAACCACACGGTTACCCATAAGGCATTATATGTCTCGGATGAAGAATAGGCCCGTACGTAGCCATCAATGGTAAAAGCCCCTGGCGTTCCGGGAGGTCCGCCTTTGAAGCTACCGTACATTAGCATAAAAAGGGGATATAATACTAAAAAGGTAACAAAAACGAGCAACAACCAGTTAAGTAATCTGGACTGATTAATTTTCAATTATTTTTACCATCTTGGTGTATTCTTTCAAATCTAGCATTAATCAGGTTGAAGACACACCATGTCCACGGCTTTAACTCGCTGTTTTTCTATCCACCATCAAGGCAAAGATAATTCTTTCCAAACATTAAGCAATGCCAGAGCACGTGCAGCCTGCCCGATGGAAGGAAAGACTGCCAGGCCGTTCTGGGCCAGGTACTGCTGAATCTCCAGGCAAAGATGCGGGGCCAGGCCAGGCTTAGCTACAACTATCATTGGTTTTGATAATGATTGCGCTACCTTTGTCAGTAGCAGGCTAATATTCCTTACCTGTTGCTCTCCGGCAACGTCCGCAAGCTTGCCCACATGCAGGTCTACCATCAGAATATCCACCTGAGGCTCACCGGCACAAATATGTAAACATGACTCCAGGAGTTCGGCGTTACTGGATTTGCCTCCTAAGTCCAGTGGATTCTGGACGATGACTCCTACTTGAGGCAGGAGACGTTGAAGTTTGTCCTGCGTTTCTAATGAAAATTGTGGAACAACCAGTCCAGCCCTGGAACATGTATCTGAGGCTATTACTCCGATTCCGCCTCCCCCGCCGCTAAGTCCGGATACCAGGGCTACCCTTCGACCGAAGTGATATGGCAACTGCTGAAAAATCAAAACCATGTCTGCCAGAGCTTCGAGGCTGTCCACAGATATCGCCCCGGCCTGCGCCAGGGCCCCCGACCAGCGTTGTGGCGAGAGCGTAAGAGAACCGGTGTGTGACATAGTAGCCCTGGTGCCTGGTTCGGTCATGCCGCCTTTACATAACACTACGGGCTTCTTTCCGCGGAGTGCCCGTAACTGTTGCATAAGCCTGCGGCCATCCCTGACATCCTCAACATAAGCTCCGATGATACCAGTTTCATTATCGCCGGACAGGAAATCCAGAAACTGATGGATGTCCAGATCACAACCATTTCCAAAGCTTACAACCTTACTAAAACGAATACCCCGTTCCAGTCCGAGTAAAATCATATCTCCGGTAAGCCCACCGCTTTGTGAAAGAAAGGCTACAGGGCCGGTTTCCGCTATCTTATCCATTGTACCAAATGGGATCCGGGCCCCCGGAGAGCATATCCCCATACAGTTAGGCCCGATGATTCTAACATCTCCCTCTCGAGCGCGCCTTACGACCTCGGATTGTAAATGTGCCCCATCGGTTCCCATCTCTGCGAACCCGGCAGTATATATTTGGACGACTTTTACTTTCCTCTCGACACAGCTATCAATGACATCCGGAACACTTGAAGCTGGCACGGCTACAATACAATAATCCGGCCCTTCAGGCAGCGCCCGCAAATCCCGGTAAACCTGGTATCCCAATAAATGACCGCCGCCCTGGCTTACTGGATAAAGTTTGCCCGTGAAACCTGCCCGCACTAAGGCGCGGAAATAGTTTGCTCCAATGTTTTCTCCGTTCGCTGAAGCGCCTATCACGGCGATGGAACGGGGACTGAAAATAGCAGAAAATACATCTTCTTTGATGGAAATTCCCACGTTGAACTGCATGACCTTCCTTCATTCACAATGGCAAATACACCTTAGTGAGACATGATAATTGAGAGTTCGATACGGTGTAAATTCAACCGCCTGGGTCTGGATGGCCGGTAATAATTACAGTCATTTCCGAGTCCGGTACCAGGGGAGTATCCAGTCCTTCTAATTCTTTGATGTCGCGATTACCTACATGAATCGTGACAGTAGGCCTTAATTCTCCGCTTGTTCTCAATACACTCAATCTGAAGTGAATTCCATGTTTTTCAACCAGCATCATGAGCAATTGGCGCACTGTGGTGTCCGTATGAAGGGATAATTCTTCCTGACGATTACCCACAACATTTTGGACCAATCCTATATAACGTATTTTTACAGTACCCAAATGGCTCAACCTTGCTATTTTGCCCTAATGTGTTTAATACAAAGTGGCTTTATGATATCAAAAGACAGCACTCAATAGCAAAATTGTGATTTTGCTTGTTTAAGTATTGTCTTTAGCGATACTGGAGATTTACGAAAGGTAAATTACCTTGGGTTCTGTGCCCATCTCAGGCCGCAGCTTGAACGCATAACGCTGTTTCAGTAGCCTGGATACTTCACTATCAGGGTCGTCTAAATCCCCAAAGGTGCGGGCACGGGCTATACACGTCAATACACACGCCGGCTCCAGTCCCTTCTGTGTCCTCTCATAACAAAATTCACATTTCTGTACTGTCCCTATCTGATGTTTCTTGTACAGTAGTTTCTCGAAGGGCGTTGCTTCCTGCGTATAGTACTGCCGCGCTTCCTTCAGGTAGAATCTGGCCCCATACGGACACGCCGCCATGCACGCCCGGCAACCTATACATTTGTTTTCATCTATCCGCACTATCCCATCCTCGGTCCGGTATGTGGCATGGGTCGGACACGCTGTCTCACAGGCAGGCTCGGCACAGTGGTTGCACAATACCGGTACAAACAGCCTCCTCGCCGATGGGTACTTCCCCTCTTCCCGCTCCAACACCCGGGACCAGAACACCCGTGGCGGTGTGCCATTCTCAGCTTTGCAGCTAGTCACGCAGCCATAACATCCCACGCATCTCTTTAAATCTATTACCATTCCTAGCTTAGCCATTTATTCCTCCGCTTTATATACTTTAACTAGCGCACATCCGTCTACCGCTGTCGATATCCAGTCTACGTGGGCCGGCGTTAAACTAAGTAAACTATTAAAATTAACACCCTTTCCTTTACCGATGGGTTTATGTTTGGACCAGCTTCCGAATCCTCCGGCTATACCCACGGCATCGATGTGGATACACTCCGTAACCTTGGCTCTGCCCTTGACCTTGCCTGCCTTTGACTCCACCCATATCATATCTCCATCTTTTATACCCAGCTTCTTAGCTGGAACGCTGTTAATCATGATTTTGTAGGCATAGGGATGGCGTTCGGCCACTTCGTTGAGCCAGGGGTTCTTGGTGGTTACGTGATAATGCATGGGCACTTTGTAGTTGACTGTAATGAAGCTAAAGTCCGAGTTCGGGTTCTGTTCTTTTTCAGCATAAGCAGGACACGGCTTGAATACGGGAATAGGAAGGTAATCCGAGGTATCCCACCATTTCATGCCCAGGCTATCCGCTACTTTCCTGGCCTCCTCACCCCGCCTTTTGATCACCTCAAAATAGACCGGAATACGAACATTGATAAAGGGCATCGGGTAGGACTCTTCTACCTTCCGTTTTATGCTATAGTAACCATTGTCCTTAAACCATTGGAGGCCCATCTCTTCCCCGAACATGGACTTCGCGATTCTATCGCCTATTTCACCATAGCTATAGACGTTTTTCGTATCCAGCTTATATTTTTCTTTCAGGCCAAGCTTTATATTGAATATCTCATTTAAATCTTCCAGGAAACCAGCTCTATTAGCTAAATCTAAAAGGACATCCTTCCAGTCTCTAGCTTCAAAAGCCGGTTCTACTACAGGCTGCTGGATTCCCCAGTAGAAGGTGTTACTGGCCGGACTGATATTGATGCGCATTCTATTAGGGAAGATGTTGAGTCTTTCCAGATAATATGTATCCGGGAATACTACATCCGCGAACTCACTGGTCTCGTTTATCTCGGTGTCCATGCATACGATGAATGGTATGCTTTTGAGGAATTGTACCGTATCCGCGAAGTTCTCGCAGTTCATAAGCAGATTGCTGCGAGCCTCTATAAGCATTTTAGGGTCACAGGGTTTGGTCATCGTTTTAAACCTGTCCGGGTGCATGAGACATAACTGGTAAACAGAGGTTCCAGTCATGGAGAATGCCATCATATTCTTTAAGTCAGCGGTATCTTTGTTACCTATTTCATGGGTATAGTAATTCTCCCCCTGAAAAGACTGTGTTGGAGGCGGGACTATCATACCATCGGCTTCAACATCCGCAGTCCAACTGGAAGAAGGCCCTACCAGGTTCGTCCCGCGGTATCCACCGGGCACGTACATGCTCCCAACCACCAGGTTTAAAAGTATAAATGGCAGTCCGCTAATGGTGGCATGGGCGTGGGCAATAACGCCTTTGAAAGCGTGGACGGCTGCCGGTCTGTACGGGAGTTTATGGCCATCGATTTCAATTTCGGAGCCAATCTTGGCGGCATCTACAAACTCTTTGGAGATTCTACGGATTGTCTTCGCCGGAACCGTTGTAATCCTGGCTGCTTCCTCGGGCGTAAACTGCTTAAAATGCTCTGCCATAACGTCAAAAGCAGGTTTGCATTTCTGGCCGTCAACAGTGTACTCCCCCGCTAGAGCGCAGTCGTTAGCCTTAGCGTCAAACGGTTTGGCTTTACCTTCTTTTACATCCCATACCAGGGGTTTGTTCGTTTTGCCATCTCTAACATAATCTCCACTAGCGTTCAGGAGATATGGAGCATTGGTGTATTTCTTTAAATATTCAGCATCGTAGGTCTTAAGCTCGTTGATCATAACGTTCAACATGGCCAAGGCTAACATCCCGTCGGTACCCGGACGGATAGGTATCCATTCATCCGCCTTGGAGGCGGCATTGGTGCAGACCGGGTCGATAACTACAACTTTCATGCCTCTCATCCGGGCATCGGCCATCTTTTGGGCCGTTATGGGGATGTTCACACCGGCAGTAAACCCATACTGGCTGCCTGTCAGTATCAGGTAGTTGCAGTAGTCCAGGTCAACCTCTTGCTGGAAAGTGCCGTTTATTAAATAGGTAAGAGGGTGTATCCCTGACCCGCAGTTATATGAGCTTCCCATAGTATTGACTGTGCCAAACGCCGCCGCCCAGTTGAGATATACCTGGGCGATAACAGGGGTGTCAAAAGTGCATAGTAGTAAACCGTTAGGATTGTCTTTTCTTATTTCCTTGAGCTTCCCGGCAACGATATTCAACCCCTCATCCCAGCTAATAGGCTGCCATTTGGGGTCAACGCCAATTCCCTTTTCCGGGTTAGTGCGCTTGACCGGAGTCTTAAGACGATTGGGGTCGTATAGAGATATCAGGCCTGCATTTCCCCGGGCGCATATCGTGCCTAAAGAGCCGGGGCAATTAGGGTCGCCTTCTATTTTTATAACAACCCCATTTACACGGTGCACCCTTATC
>JACVQG010000328.1 GCA_015661045.1 Dehalococcoidia bacterium
TGGTGTTTTCCCGGCGGTGGGCCTGTATATCGAAACGCGGGTCATGGCGGCACTGCTCTATAGCCAGGGTGCGGCAAATGGCATCCCAGTACTGGTCGGAATTGGGCATGGCAAACTGTATCCAGTCACCCCCCTTGACCTCGTAGAAATTCCAGAAGGCATTATCGGCCGAACGCCGGTCAACCCGCTCGACTTCTGAACCCGTAGCCAGATGTGACGCAAGGGCGGCTATACCCCCCTCGATAAGGCCAGCCAACAAGCCGACATGTACCATCTGCCCTACACCGCTTTTCTCTCTATAATAAAGGGCAACCATTATGGCATAGGCCAGCATGACCGAAGTAAAATGGTCGCCCATTCCAGGCCGGCAGCAGATAGGAGGGCTTCCAGGCTGCCCCATGGTTTGCATCAAACCGCTGGCAGCAAAGGCCACAAAATCATAGCCTGGCCTGTCTTTATCGGGGCCTATAATGCCCCAGCCTGAGCCAATAGCATATATGAGCCTGGGGTTAATCTGGCTCAGGGTGTCATAGTCCATCTTTATCCGTCTCAGGGAGTCGGGTTGAAAGTTGGTCAGGAAGACATCCGACTGCTTTATCAGTTTATGGGCAATCTCCTGGCCCTGCGGATTCTTCAGATTTAGCGTTACGCTGCGTTTATCATGGTTTTCCATCTCAAACATATAGTTTAATTTGCCGGTGCGGGGCAAATCACCGCCATAGCTCGGGTTCATAAACCCTCTTATCGGGTCTCCACCTTCCGGCACCTCTATTTTTATGGAATCGGCGCCCATCTCAGCTAAATGTACACCTGCCCTGGGGCCATAAAGACGCTGGGTGAATTCCAGTACTTTGACACCTTCGAGAGGTAACAGCATGGTGAGCCTCCTTATGAAGCATTATTTGTGCAGATTATGGGGCTGATAGAGAGAGTTGTCAAGAATCATGGGGTAAAATCTTCCTACTTCTCCTTTACTAAAGGGGATGCCGAAGGCAGGGGATTTTGTTTTGCAGGAAAATTTGCGCCATTATGCTGATTGCGTGAGGAAGAAAACGCCAGCCAGTATGATAGGGGCTATAATGAGGACCCCGATTTTGACTTTTCCCAGGTTAAGTTTCCAGTTAGTTATCGGAGAAGTGGGATGGTGACGCTGTATGCTCTCCAGCATAATGATTATGCCCACAACGTTAGAGACAACGCCTACCACAATAAAAAAGACCTGGAAACGCACCAGAAGGACATCGCTGAGGTGATGGGCGCAACAGGCAGCCATAGAGCCAGCCGAAACCCCTCCGGAGGTGGCGACTGAGGCAGTTGCGCCTTTAGATTTCATCCCCTGCCGCAGATAGAAGTAGAGCGCCGCTTGAGTGCCGAAACCGGCTGCCAGGGCCAGCACCCAATACCATAACAATCGAGTTTGACTGATAGCATGGCTGAGGCCCTGCGCCAGGGTTATTATTCCCACGTAAATCAAGAGTAGTAATGTGGCAGCTCCCAAGCCTATTAAGATGTGTTTTTTCATATATTTGTTATTGCCTGTCCATCAAACATCTCAGTGTTATGCCCTTCCCTTCCCGATGTATCGGGATTCGCTACGGCTCCTCCGAGTAAAACATCGGAGTCCGATGCGTCGGACAGAGTGACGTACCCCCCAGCAAGCTGGGGGGCATCTTGGGTCCCCCTCGCCAGGTTACGGGCGGGGCCGCTTTCCTCCCGCCAGCAAGCTGACGGGTATCCAGCGGTTTTTTTTATGACAAAACAAATATCTTGATCAACCGGCGGCGCGGAGTTCCCAACGTAATACCCGTTCCGGAACGTTAGCGACATCCCTTATAACGATCTCGATATATTTTGTATCGGGCTGAAGGAGTGATTGATCGCTCTTGATACCCAGTGTGCCACTGGAAGTAGCCTTGAACTGGCGTCCCTGGCTATCGCGCAGGGTTGCCAGATTGATTAAATCGTAAGCATCTAGGTCAACTGAATGGGTATCCATAGTAACATTAAAGATTAGCTCTTTACTTCCAACCGTTAGCTTACTCTGGAGAACAGCTTCTATAGTTACAGCATTGGTTTCGTTGCGTTGGGCCATTTTCCCCTGTGGAATAAGCTCGGTTATCGTTGCTTCCTTACTTGCAGGGGGCTGCGATAAATTGAAGGAATAACGGTCGGCTGAGATAAGTTATTACCAGGTGTAGGGGATATGACGGGCGTGCTGCTCCCAGGTTGAGGTGTCCCCTGGCTACAACTAAGGCTAAAGAAAACCAAGATAAACAATCCAATAAAGATTCCAAATATTTTCTTATTATTCAAATCTATGCTCCCTAAAAAGTCTTCAAAGCCGCTTTAACAACACCGATTGGCTCGGCCCCTTGAATTGCCAGCCATATGACTTTGTTATCTTTAGCATAAAAATAATGCTGGCCCCCACTACCATCTGCCGTAAATACCTCTTTATCTCCAACGCTAATAGCCCGTAGATTACGAAACGCCTGGTTTCCTGCCCCGATCCGGTCAACCATCTGTTTCAGGAGGCTGAAAGCATCGGGCTCTGAGGGAGCTTCTGCGACCCAGACTGTAACCCGGCTCTGGTTATGGCTATATTCGGCTATATAGCCATCTACCATCTCTATGCCCTTACCGTGCATTTTGCCTATCTCTGCCCTGGCATTTTCTCCTGTAATTTGTTTTACTAACTCTAATTGTCCCAGGTTCTGTGGCACATGACCAGAGGATTGGGATGTGGCCCGGTCCTGATTGGTAGCTATCCAGCTTACTGCTATAACTACGACGAAGATAATGCTGAAGGTCATCATTATCCATTTACCCGTATTCCCCTTGCGCCGAGCACGCCCAACTTGAGTGGCCGGATTCACTCTTTCTTCCATACTCTTTAAATTCCTCTTGGCAGAGGCCCCTTTTAATCGGGGCCTCTGCTTTAACATGGAGACTTCCTAAAATCAAAAACTAATGATGTGCCCCGTGTCCCGCTGTACCACCACCCTTCAGATATTTCTGAGGATTGGTATCAAATGCCTTTTTGCATCCCGGGGCGCAAAAATAGTACGTCTTTCCCTGGTATTCCGACTTCGCCGGCGCCTTCTTTTCGTCAACATCCATATTACAAACCAGGTCTTTAGCCATAGATATCCTCCTTTAGCCTTTTTAGCAACAACCGCCTTTTTTGGGCGCGGGCTTCGTTTCCTTATCGGCTTTTTTTGGTTCGGCTTTAGCCATTCTTATCACCTCCTTTCACGTTTATTCCTTTTAAACCTGCACCGAGTTAATCACCTTTATTAGGACTGGCTACAATTAGCTTTAATATCCCACCCATACCCAGGTTTTCAACCTTAATAATTTCCAGACCGGCCTTGCGAATATTATCCAGAGTTCGACGGTTAATCGCAGGTCCTATGAGACAGCTAGTAATGGGATTAAGCAAGTCCATCAACTTACCTAAAAACCGGTTATCGTGCCGCATATGCTCCAGAAAATAAACTTTTCCGCCCGGTTTTGTAACGCGCTTAATCTCCTCCAACCCCAGAACCGGGTCTGGAACAGAGCAGAAGGTACAGGCAGCAACTACATTATCAAAGCTGTTATCGGGGAATTCGAGTTTCTGGACATCCATTTCTTTTAGTGTTACGGGAATAGCCAGTGTTTTAGCCGTTTGTTTGGCCTTTGCCAGCATCCTATCGCTAATATCAATTGCCGTTATATCTGCATCAGGGGGATAGTACGTAAAGCTCCTACCTGTACCGACCCCAACCTCCAGTATCTTAGGCCCCTTTACATTAGCCCAGAGCATGGTATACCACTCTACGGCTTTTTTACCCTCCATCATACGGGTCATGAAATCGTAGAAGCTGGCGTTTCGATTCCATTTCCCTTCAATCCTTTCTTTACTAAAGGCGTAATTGTAGGCATGGTGATAATCATGGATAAAAGGAAGACCCAAACGGCCCCTCCATAACGGGCTATATATGGATATTTAAGAACCGAGCTTACGCCGAGGAAAATTCCGGCTAATATTAGAGAAACTGAGATGTAGATTATGGCACTCAGTTTTACTGCTTTGTGTTGTAAATCATCAGATGTCATTTTTCATACTCCATTGGTTCACGTAAAACTATTTTTCGATTTATTTGCTCTGGATTCCCGCCTCCGCGGGAATGACGGTTTTATTTTTTTGTCCACTCATTTTCACTTGCTGCTACCAGCAGTTGCAGTTACTGGCGCAGTTTTAGTAGCACGCATGGGAGGCGGTGACTTTTTTATGTCCGGCTTGAAGCCCCTCAACAGCAACGTATTAAGCGTAACTGAGACTGAGCTGATGGCCATCATGAAAGCAGCCAGTTCCGGGCTTACCATCAAGGAGAAGAAGGGATAAAGCAACCCAGCCCCTAACGGTATACCCAGCGTGTTATATACAAAAGCCCAGAACAGGTTCTGTTTGACCTTCCTCATCGTAGCTTTAGCCACCTGTATGGCAGCTACGACATCCAGCAGGTCATCTTTGATAAGGATAACATGGCCGGTCTCTTTAGCTACATCAGTGCCGCTGCCTATGGCAATTCCGACATCGGCCTGAGCTAAGGCCGGGGCATCGTTGATGCCATCGCCAACCATTGCGACCCGTTTTCCCTGAGCCTGGAGTTTTTTTACCTCTTCAGCTTTATCCTGGGGCAGCACCTCGGCCAGAACTCTGTCTATACCGACCTGTTGGGCAATAGCCTGGGCAGTACGTTTGTTATCTCCAGTGATCATGGCGACCTCTATACCCATGCGGTGCAGGCTATCCACTGCGGCTGCCGAGTTTTCCTTTAATGTATCGGCTACGGCAATAAGGCCGACTGGAGCGCCATTAGCGGATAGATACATCACTGTCTTTCCCTGTTGTTCCAGTGAGGCAGCTTTATCAACCAGGCCAGTTACATTAATGTTTCGCGTAGCCATAAGTTGGCGATTCCCAAGCAGAATTGATTTACCATTCAAAGTAGCCTCTACGCCAAGCCCGGGGATCGCGTTAAAAGAATCGGCATCGGGTAAGTCCAGACCTTTATCTTTAGCGCCTTTAAGAATGGCTTCGCCCAGCGGGTGCTCCGAATTCTTCTCTACTATTGCTGCCAGCCGTAATACCTCATTCTCTGAAAGGCCAAATGCCACGACATCGGTGACAGATGGTTCCCCTTTGGTCAGTGTACCCGTTTTATCGAAAATGACAGTCTGTATTTTTGCGGTGCTTTCGATGGCATCGGCCCCTTTAAATAGTATCCCGTTCTCTGCCCCTTTACCTGAACCGGCCATCATAGCGCTGGGCGTAGCCAGCCCGACAGCACAGGGGCAGGAGATGACCAGGACGGTGATACTCATCAACAATGAAAAGCCAAATACACCCAGGCCACTCAGTGTTAACGGCGAAAGAATGAAATGGCTTTCCGGCCGGAAATAGAGGTTATATCCCAGGAAGAACCAGAACAGGAAAACGAGCAACGAAAGAAGGTGGACACCCAGGATAAAATGCCCGGCTACAAAATCCGCCAGCTTCTGGATAGGGGCTTTGGTCGTCTGGGCATCCTCCACCAGCTTGATAATCTGAGCCAGCATAGTTTCCCTGCCTACCTTACTGGCCTGGAACCTGAAAGCCCCGGTCTTGTTCAGAGTGCCGCTAAAGACCTGGTCGCCTGCCTTTTTTTCGACGGGTATACTCTCCCCGGTAAGCATGGATTCATCCACCGATGAATAACCATCCTGGACTGTACCATCCACAGCTATGCTTTCACCGGGCTTAACCAGTAACACATCGCCAACCTCTACCTCATCGGCGGGTATATCCAACTCCTGGCCGTCACGGATGACCCTGGCTATTTTAGGTTGAAGGCGCATCAGCCTTCGTATAGCTTCAGAGGTCTTACCCCGGGTAAGGGCCTCCAGATAGCGCCCCAGAACGATGAAAGCAGTAAGCAACACTGCCGATTCATAAAAAACAACCTTCTCACCGCCGAAACCGGCCTGGGGCCAGAAGGTGTTCAACACCCCGATAAGGTAGGATGCCCCAATTCCAGTAGCATAGAGAAGATTCATGTCGGTAACGCCATGTCTTAGCCCATTAAAGCTGTTAACGAAGAACTGGCGCCCGGGGCCGAAGACTACAGGGGTCGCCAGCGCCCATAGCACGAAGACATTTCCTAAAAATGGTGGAATAAACGAAGGTAATGTCCAGTAATCCCGGAAGGTTCCCATCATGATGACCATTCCCAAAGAGGCGGATATTATCAGGTTACGTTTTTGGCGTTTAATATCGTCCTGCCGCGCTTGACGCTCTCTGTCTAAAGACTCCTGCCCCTCAACCTTTTCCGTCGCACCATATCCAATATCCCTTATTGTCTTTTTTATCTGAGCC
>JACVQG010000044.1 GCA_015661045.1 Dehalococcoidia bacterium
CTAATGCTATTAGCAATGCAACCAATACCACTAAGTACAGCTTTAGAGCTTTCATGTTACCCTCCAATCACATTAGATACCTACAATGATAACGAGATCTCAACAAGGACACCCGCTAAAGGAATGGGAGAATTATACACCGCTCAGGTGATTTGTCAAATCGGGTAGGAGTTGGAGGAGTGTGTTAGCGGCTTGGCCCTATTTCCCGGTCTCGCCCTTCCACAACTTAGTGAGGTAACCAGCATTATATAGCTTATTAATCTCATCTAAGTCCTTAAAGTCAAGATTTATCGCATTGCTTTGGTCTACGCGGGCCGCATTAGGCAAGTAATTAGGTACATCTTTTCGGCGTGTTACCTGGGATGCTGACTCAGCAAAAATTTTTAACCCATCGGCAGATAGGAACCAGTTAATAAATAACCTGGCCGCATTGGGGTGTGGGGCTTTGGATAACATGGTTAAGGATTGCGATGGAAAAAATACCGCACCCTCCTTCATGCTGAGTGCCTTTATAGGCGCACCCTCAGCAATCAGTGGAGCACCTCCGGTTTCGCTCGTACTAAAATGAAGTGGCCCCTCACCTCTTACCAGGGCTAGCACCTGCTCCCTAGCGCTTCCAGGGACGAACTTGCCAATCTGTCCGCCAAGCTGACGGAAATAATCCTCGTTTAGACGATTAGACTTTCTGACCAACCCATAATACGTGTAGTATGTAAGAAGGTAAATGCCAGGGTCCCCGACCATAACCTTTCCTTTCCATCGGGGTTGTAATAGGTCAAACCAGGACTGGGGCTCTTCGGCGGGCTTAACCAGCGTGGTGTTTATATAAGGTGTAGCAGTGGAGTTGAAATAGCATAAAACATAGCCGTCAGGATCGAGTTCAAGGGGATGATTATACCAACTTGCTTTATCACTAAGGACGGGTAGGTCTTTGGTGCTAAGGCTAAGCTTATCATTTTTTAGTTCTAGGGCTCTACTCGCATTCATGTCTGCAATATCGGTTACGAATTGACTGGATCGATATTCGGACCTTAACCTTTCCAGCATAATAGGGGCTGAGCCGGCAACTATATCTACCTTTATCCCATATTTATCTTTGAATGCTTTGGATATAGCCACTCCCGCATCCCCGATAAAAGCGAAAGAGTATATGAATACCTGGCCCTCTTTCTTGGCGTCCTGAATAATTTTGGCCCAGGCAACATCCTCTGCTGTAACAGTCGTTGGAGTTGGAGTGATCCCTGATGAAGCAGGTGTTTGTGAAGTCGGGGTAGGGACGGGAGCAGTGAGTTGTGGTGGTGTGCAAGCTACTAATAGCACCACTATGGCTACGATTGCTCCTATCCATAATCTGTGTTTTTTTTGCATAACGATTTTCCCCCTTGTTTTAGGTCCTGTGGATTAACGGTATCGGCCTATTTCCCGGCCTCGCCTTTCCACAGCTTCGTCAGGTATCCTGCGTTATATAGTTTACCGATCTCCGACATGTCGTTAAAGCTTAGGGTTATTGCATTGCTGAGGTCCACTCGCGCGGCAGAGGGAAGAAAGTCAGGCACATCTTTCCTCATCGTAGCCTGGGAGGCTGTCTCGGCAAACACTTTCAGCCCTTCAGCGGATAAGAACCAGTTCAGAAAAACTCGGGCAGCATTAGGGTGGGGAGCTTTGGGCAATATAGCAAAAGATGTAGACGGATTCAGTACAGCGCCCTCTTTCATGTTGATTACTCTAATGGGAGCGCCTTCAGCGACCAGGGCAGCGCCACCAGCAGAGCCTGCACTGAAATTAACAGGGCCTTCGCCCCTTATTAAAGCAAGCAACTGATCGCGGGCGCTTCCGGGGACGAACCTGCCCATCTGTCCTCCCACCTGACGAAAGTAGTCCTCCGTGAGTCGGTTAGTTTTCTTGACCATGGCATAGTAGACGTATGTAGTGCCTATATACACGCCTGGGTCTCCGGCCATTAGCTTGCCCTTCCATCGGGATTGCAATAAATCCATGTATGACTTTGGCTCTTCACCAACCTTTACCATGGTAGTGTTTATATAGGCGGAGACATCAGTCGTGTAGTAACTAAGGATATGGCCGTCGGGGTCGAGGTCCAGGGGATGAGTATACCAACTTGCCTTGTCTTGCAGCACTGGCAGGTCTTTGGCGCTCTGCGTGAGCTTGTCGTCCTGTAACGCCAGCATCCTGGCTAATGACATGTCAACTAGATCCGTCATCGTTTGTCCGGCTCGGTATTCGGACCTTACACGCTCCAACACAACGGGGGATGTGCCGGCAACTATCTCCAGCTTTATGCCGTATTTATCCTTAAATGCCTTGGACACGGCTATGCCTACATCCCCTGCCAGAGCAAAGGAATAAATGAGTACTTTACCTTCTTTTTGGGCGTCCTGGACTACTCTAGCCCAGGCTACATCTTCAGCTTTGGTAGAAGGACTGCCTGAAGTAACAGGTGGGGTAACGACAGATGCGGGAGAAGAAGCTGGAGGTAGAGGTGTGGTTTGTTTGGGGGCGCAGGCAGCCACCAAAACTGTAACAGCCAGCATTATCACATACCAAAACTTGTGCATTATATGCCTCCTTAATATATCTGGCGCCTTTCAAAACCGAGAGAAAAGCTTACTGTACCACCCTATCCCTCGAATGGACCTATTTAAGCAAAAGCCTCACTTCTCTTCTTTCCAGGCGCCCCTGAATCGGCTCTTTTGTCCTGGCATTTTACCACTTCTAGTCTCCGTGACAAGCTGTATTTTTTCTGCATCATAACCCAGCAGTTTACTTAAAACTTCCTCGGTATGCTGGCCAAGCGTGGGTGGTGGTAGGTAATTATCTTCGTAACCTGATATTTTGATTGGATTCCCCGCCACTTTGATTTCGCCACCCAACGGGTGGGGAAGAGTCAATATCATATGGTTGTGGTTGACTTGAACATCTTCCACAACTTTATCTACCGTATTTACAGGGGCAACCTGTATATCCTCAGCCTGGAGTATACACAAACAGTCCTCCGTGCTCTTTTGAAGCAACCAACCGCCGACGATTGAATTTAGTTCTTCCTCGTGTTGCACCCTTGCTTCCGGAGTAGAGAACTTGATGTCCTGGGTTAATTCATCTCTGCCTAGAGCATGTGCAATCTGGGGCCAGCAGGGACCGAGGGCTATGTAACCATTCTTAGTCTCATAGACACCGAACGGGACTTGATTGCCTTGCCGGGAACCCAGAGAGCGCTGCACACCGCCTCCCAATGTGTAATGTGGAACTATGTGACCCAACAGGCTGACAGTTACATCCAGAAGGCAGATATCAATCTTAGCCCCTTTACCCAACCGCTCCTTATCCCTCAAAGCAGCTAAAATACCCACAGCTGCATAAACTCCCGTTGTAGAGTCAATGATAGCCGGCTGAGCCTTTTGGGGTGTTCTACCTGGTTCTCCAATAAGGCTTACAATCCCACCATGTGCCGATGCCGTCATATCGGTGGCAGCCCTGTGGGCGTGGGGTCCGGAGGGACCATAGCCGCTTATGACGACATATACCAGTTTAGAGTTTATTTTTTTTAGAGTCTCGTAATCCGCTCCCAGCCGGGCCATTACCCCGGGCCTAAAGTTACTAATTAAGACATCAGAAGTCTTTACCAGGTCATATAGAGCCTGCCGGCTTGGCTCGGTGTTCAAATCTAGAATAATATCTTTTTTGCTGCGGTTATAGGCGAGAGTATTGCAACTCTCTCCTTCATGGTGTGGGCCGCTGAGTACCCTGGTAGACACACCGCCCGGTGGCTCTATCTTTATTATCTCTGCTCCGAGGTCGCCCAAAATCATTGTGGCGGTTGGCCCTGCGATCCCATGAGTCAGGTCAAGTATCCTTATTCCCGTCAATGGTCCATTCATGAAGACGAACTCCTTTGGCTACACTGTATAGAAATGGTTTATCTGGTTTTAGTATGACTCGTCATAAACGGCAATGGGCATTTGTAGATGAATACGCCTATTCGTCAGCCTCAGCCTTTTCCGGTCCACAACCGGCCAACTTCTCCAACCCCAAGCTTTCAAAAAAGGACTCCATTCGGTCTACTGTCTGCGCCTCTGAGAACTCCCGGGGGTCGGACTGGCTGTGCTCAAAGGTCCCCACGGGAAAACCTGCCTCCTGAAGAGCCTTTTTGCTTTCCATAATAGATACCTGGTAGCCATGGCAGCCCCGGTCAAGGGCGATAACGCCGGCTTCGCACTTCCAGTCCTTAGCCCTTTTCACCACTTCATGGTGGCGGGGTGCGGAATACCAGGTGCTGGTGCGCCCGCGGTGGAAAGCTAGTTCTACTTCAGCCTCGATAGCCTCCTCCCGGTTGCGTATAGGTAACCCCGTTTTTTCCAGGGGCTGACCTACAAGGTAGGTGCCATCAGGTCGTATGTCCCACAACCCATGACCCAGGTTGTTTTCATTGATTACATAAATACACCCGTATTGCTCGGGCTGTTTCAATATCTGGATGTAATAGTAAGGTGGGAAGCCCTCAAAAAACAGGCGCATCCGCTCCATCCCCCGGGCAGATATTTGGTTAGCCACCCGCCACTTAGTCTCATCGTAGAGCGCCTCCAGGTATTGCAATGTCTCCGGGCGCTCCCTCATAGAGAGTAAGGGCATGCGCAAAGACCAGGTGTTCCTGAGATCGTACGGGCTTGGGATATTTTGAGTCTGCATCTGAATTGCAGCCCATAGCCACTCCACTTTCCATTCCGTTTTAACGCCCTCTATGAGCTTTTCATCGTCGTATTTCTTACCTGTTACCTTCTCCATCCACTCAATGCCTTCCAGCAGTTGATTGACTACATACTTCCGGGCTTGAGGGGTTGACTTATAGGGCAGGTCTATGCTGAGGTAGGGGATCCCCAAATAGTCGGAAAAAAGTTGGCCGGTCTGGGCCATAGTGTGGCAGTTGGTAACCTGAAAGATAAATTTTGGCTTTATAGTGGAACCCTGAGGTGACTTGGTAGCAAGACCCATATAGAGTTGGCCTATATAGACCCGCATGACGGAACACATGTCTTTCGTATGACCGTGCGCTTCGACTGTTTCGAGGCACTCTATGGTCGCTGAGACGTCCTTTATCATGCGGGTAAAGTAGGGACCATAGGAGGGATAGGCATAGTCTCCCAATCCGGCCAGGAAGCCGAGCAAAGCCTCGGGCATGCCCATGATGACTGTGCCACCTTTGGCAGCCGTTTCCCAGGTATGCTTGAAATGCCAGCGTCGGAGCTCTTTCATCTTAGGCCAAATTTCAATGGGCTTGGTCTCGTATTTCGTGTTGTTCATAGGAGTCTCCTTTAGCTAACTTTTGCCTCTATTAGGTCCATAAACGCCTCAACTCGGGTGCGGAACTGTCCCACAGGAGTGGTGAGGTCTGTCTCCAAGATGAGGAAGGTAATGCCTTTTTTATCCAGCTCGGCTTTTATCGTGGGCAAGTCGTAGGCGTGGGGTTCACAAAACTTTTCCAGCAGATAGATAACGCCCTGAACCCGATAATCCTGGATTTGCTGGAGAATCCGTGGTATGCGCCTTCTTTCCACAATATCTTTTTGCGGGCAATGAGGCCTATTAAGGTAGCGAGTTGCGGTGGCTTTTAACAAGTCGCTGTCCAGCGCTATTGGGCCGCCACCAAAGTAGCGACTGCCTACACATAAGTCATCGGTTACTACCAGGCCCCCATAAGATTCAATAAATTTTACCATTCCCACATCATCGTTCTCGCTGCCTAGGAGCATAAGGCGAGCTCGATGATGAGGTACAGCGCGGCCCGGCAATTCGGCCAGAAGTTGTTGCAATAGTTGGGTGTGCTCTGCTTTGTCCATGGACATGCCTGCCATCACTACTTCCATGCTCTCAGAGCCTGAGATAGGTGGATTATCTGACTTTCTAAGAGCATATATCTCCTCTAGGAGTTGGCGATTCCGATTAAAAAGCTCTACAGATTGGGAAAACACTTCCTTATCTAACTTCTTGCCGAGCCAAGCCTCTACGGAGTGAGCAAAATCACCGAACTCTGCACTCAGGAAATCCAAAGCGAAGTTATTACAAGAGTTCTCTGGCACCGAGAAATCATAGGCATACTCTATTCCCTTCTGTCTAGCCCAAGAATTATAAACCTGAAAGATGTGGGGGCAACTGACGGCATAGACAAGACCTTCAATATAGGAATACTTCCCCTTTAGCACCTCGGCCATGCTGCCGCGACAGTGGGCGCACCACCAGCTAGTGATATACGGCTCAGTTACATCGTCCGGCTCTCTACTGCCGAATACTCTCACGGACAGAATTCCCAGTGCATGGAGGATTTCCTCAGGAACATAGATACAGAATACCCCGGCTACTTTACCATTATTTCTGCGCTTCCAATTTTGAGCATACTCATGGCGATTAGCAACAATATTCTGCAATTTGGTTAAGGCATCCATACATATCCCCCCATTTACCTTAATAAATAATCGTAAACGAGGTAAAGGGTAGCATAGTGTTTTTATTTTGTCAAGGCAATTTTGAGTGCAATTTTGATTGAGGGTGGGTGTTTAGAGGGTATTATTAGTCGTGAAGCTATGGAAAATATTAAATGTTGGGAGGATTCCCCGACTTAGAAAAGAGAAGTATTTTTTTGCTATGGGGGAAAAAATGATGTGGAACGATAAAAGATAATTAATAATAAAAGGTGACACCGAGCTTTGTTATATTGGGGGTATTATTTGCTGACCGGGGAGATTCATTTTGCCTGCTTGTTAGGCCGGCTATTAAGCTTCGTTTTCCTTTTTTTCTCAAACTCTTGTGCTTTATCGCTAAGATGTTCCAAATAAGATTTGAATTGCTTCAGGTCCTCGGTCGTAAGAGAACCCATAATATCGTTAATAACTTTTCTGTGTGAAGCACCTCCTATATAAGTTTTTTTACCTAATTCAGTTAGCTCAACTCGTACAATCCGCTTATCGTTAGTATCCTTTTCTTTTTTAACGAGCCCCGCTTTCTCCATTCTATTTATAATCTCTGTTACCGTATGGGGTGCTAAACTGCCCAGCGAAGCTAATTGGGATACGGTTATCCCGTTTCCGTATGTGGCGATATAATGTGCTATTCCAGTAAAACCAGATTTGAACCCAAGCTGATATAGCTCAAAATGCCGCAAGCGGCGAATTATCGAAACTGTTTTAATTAAAAGAATATATGTTTCATATAGTTGTTCGTACCTGCTAGAACCGTCTCTCTTAATCGTCAAAAGCAACAATTACCCTCGGTAAAGTATAACTTTGTTCTCATTTACATGCAAGGCTTGCTCTGTATGTGTTTAATAAATTTGTCTTGGGCATTTCACTAATCCCGGCTTAGAACCAGGGTCTTTGCATTATTGGAGAGAGTCATATAGAGGAGGTTATACAACCTGTTATGCTGGATCCCAAACCTAAGCTGAAGAGTCGGCCGACCTAGCGGCCTCGGGAGAAGCACTTCAGGATGGGGTAGAAGAGTATATAGGTATTCCACTTCTATAATAAAGCACACTAATCCCTTTCCGCATTTAGATAATTATTTCATAAGGACGGTTAATAATTGTCAACCCATAGCTGAAGGGAGACGATCGCGAGCAAGTGTTTGAGCCAGGCTTGACGGTAAAGGTACAGCATTGTATTATCATCACCAAGCGGATGGGGCAGGAGAATTGTCTAGTTGCTGTTCGAATGGAAATTTCATCTTAAAGAAAGATGAGGTCGTTATGAGAAGTATAGTTAATTTAGAGGATGTAAGGCAGATGGCACGCCGTAGGCTGCCCAAGTTTGTTTTCGACTTTGTGGATGGGGGAGCCGAGGACGAGGTGACCCTTAAGGCCAATCGTCGAGCCTTCGGGGAAATATCCTTTGACTCGCGTGTGTTGGTTGATGTCTCGGAACGCGACATGAGCACATCTGTGCTCGGGGTCCCTGTAAAGATACCTGTACTCCTGGCCCCAGCAG
>JACVQG010000045.1 GCA_015661045.1 Dehalococcoidia bacterium
TGTCTCTTCCAGAGAGTCGCCACCGAACTTTTCCAGCATAGCATTAGTCAGCACAATTGCCAACATCGCCTCTCCGACGACTCCTGCTGCCGGTACTATACAGACATCGCTGCGTTCATAGTGGGCTCGAACTGCCTTGCCGGTATTCATATCTATTGACGGCAATGGGTTGGCCAGAGTCGCAATAGGTTTGACAGCCGCCCGTATTACGATTGGTTCCCCGTTACTCATTCCCCCCTCGATCCCTCCGGCACGGTTAGTGGTCCTCTGCCAGGACTTTCTACTTTTGCCGGGCAGGATAACATCGTGAAATTCCGATCCGGAAAAAGCAGCGCCCGCAAAACCTGCGCCTATCTCCACGCCCTTGACTGCATGGATACTCATAACAGCCTGAGCTATTTGGGCATTCAACCGCCGTTCCCAGTGAACATGGCTGCCCAGACCGACAGGTACGCCACTGGCGATAACTTCAAATATGCCACCCAGGGTATCCCCTTTTTCTTTTGCCTGTTTGATAGCATCAATCATAGCTTTACCGGCTTTAATATCGGTACACCGGACTTCAGAAGCTTCAACTTTTGCCCAGTCTATAGCATCACTAAATTCACTCGTTTGCTCGCCGATAGCTATCGTGTGGCTATGAATCTCTATACCAAACTCTTCTAAGAAACGCCGGGCTACAGCGCCAACGGCAACCCGCGCTGCAGTCTCCCGTGCGCTAGCCCTCTCCAGTATATTGCGCACATCCTGCTGATTATATTTAATGACGCCAGGTAAATCGGCATGGCCGGGCCTCAGACGGGTAACCGGTTCTATATTAACCCCTACCGGAGAGACGCTCATGGTTTGATTCCAGGGCTGTCCGGCGGTTATAGATGTATTTTCCCATTCCCTGTTGCGGATTAAAAGAGAGATAGGGCTACCAAGCGTAAGTCCGTGTCGCACGCCGGAGAGAATGTTAGCCTCGTCTGATTCTATCTGCATACGAGGGCCACGGCCATACCCCTTTTGCCGGCGGGCAAGGTGATTGGAGATATATTGTTCAGATAAAGCCAGGCCAGCCACCATTCCCTCTATAATGGTTACCAGCGCCTGGCCGTGGGACTCACCTGCGGTTAAAAAACGGAACAACCTGTCCACCTTACGATAGCGCCCTCCTGGCTGACTTAAACATTATGTCCAGTGGCGCTTCTTTCCCTGTCCACAATTCAAAAGAAGCCGCACCCTGGTACACTAACATAGATAGTCCGCTAAGAGTTCGAGCCCCTGCCTTCTTAGCTTCCTTTAGTAATGGCGTTTCGATTGGATTATAGACTAAATCATAAACTAATGTATTTGTAGTTAACAGATCGGCCGTGATAGGAGACTGGCCCTCTCCCGGGCTGTGCTTCATACCCAGAGTAGTACAATTTACTATTAAATCGGCCAGGGGCAACATCCGCAGCATTACCTCTTCTTTCCAGGCTCTGGCTGCTACATTTTGCGGAGCTTTGGCCTGCTGATTTAATAACTCTGCCAGGGTGTTAGCCCGTTCCAAATTTCTGTTTAAAATAATAAGCGATCTTACACCGGCATCTACCAGCACAAATCCCGCTGCTCTGGCCACCCCTCCGGCCCCAAGCAATACAGCCACTTTATTTTCGGGATCAAAATCGGCATCATCCATAAGAGCCCGGAAAAAACCATGGGCATCGGTATTATAGCCTTTAAGCCGCCCGAATTGCCGTTCAGTGGGGTTCCACATAGAAACTTCGCGGGAAGGCGTCCCTGAAGGCCCCTGCTTATCCTCTTTCACGATGGTATTAACGGCGCCAATTCTCCATGCTTGAGATTCCAGGCTATCCAAAAAAGGAGTTATAGTCTCCTTATAAGGCACTGTAACATTTGCCCCCAAACTCTGGGCCTGGTTTAAATACTCCATTCCGAGTTCAACCTTCTCTACTTCCCACACCTGATAACGGATATCAAGGCCATAATGGTCTAAAGCTGCCTGCTGAAAAACAGGCGATATGGAATGTGTTAACGGATGGCCGATGATGCCTATATATTTAGTCATGTTGAGGATCCCTTAAGCTATCCATATAAGCCTGAAGCACTATGCTGGCAGCCACAGCATCCAACCATTGCCTTTTCTGGGATGGTGTAGCCCCCCCAAAATTCATTTCACGCTCTGCAGCCACAGTAGAGAGACGTTCATCCCAGTACACTACAGGAACGGGAGAACTTTTAGATAAGAGCTCTATGAACTTTTGCACCCGGAGCGCTTCCTTTCCCAGGCTGCCGTCCATTGAACGCGGCATACCCACCACGATACGCTCCACTCCGTGTTTCTTTACCAGATTTACTACTTCATCAATGTCCACACGGCTACCGCGGCTATAGATAATAACTAACGGGCTAGCCATGATTCCCAACTCATCGGTCATGGCTACGCCTATCCGCCTTCTACCTACATCCAATCCCAGAGTTCTCGTAGTTACCTTACCTCCATTTTAATAAGGCCGCCCCGAAAATTTCGGGGCGGCCTTATAAAGCTACAGAAACTGAGCTAATTTCAATATACAGATTATATAAATCTCTATCTTGTAGGAGCCGCCAATAGCTCAGTAACTACGGCGTTTATCTCTTTCCCCTCTGCCTTCCCTTTAAGTTGAGCGATAATCCTGGGCATAACTTTATTTTTGTCCTGAGGCCCTACCGCACCTACCTCAGCGATAACCTGCCGGGCAGCAGCTATCACCTCTTCACGGCTCATTTGCTGGGGTAAATACTGGCGCAGAATAGCCAACTCCGCCGACTCCTGGGCCACCAGGTCATCCCTATTCCCTTTCTTAAACGCATCTATGCTCTCAAGCCGCTTGCGAGCCTCTTTCGAGATAATACTCAGTATCTCGGATTCATCCAGAGGGCCGCCTTTTTCTATCTCGGCATATTTTATAGCCGATACAACCATCCGCACAGTAGATAACCGTATTTTATCTCCCGACCGGAGGCACTGCTTTAATTCGTCCTGAAGTTTATCTTTAAGCGACATCGGTTTTTATACTCCAGCTTTATGAGCTGCGGGTACTTTTCCGCCTTTTTACAGCTTCTTTTTTCTTTCGCTTTATGCTGGGTTTTTCGAAATGCTCCCGCCTCCGCACTTCAGAAAGGATGCCCTCTTGCTGGACTCTTTTATTGAAACGGCGAAGCAAGCTCTCAAAGCTCTCGCCTTCGCTAGCTATTACATCAGCCACGTGTCATCACCGTCCTTACTAACCCCGATGGGTTACCGATTCATTCTACTATCCAGGAGTCCCAGTGTCAATTGTGTAAAAGACGGTGTGTGGGTGGCTCAAAAACTTTTCTTCTTTCCTATTTGTAACACTATTATACTTGTGTTTCATAGCAGGACAACATCCAAATTCGCCGGTTAAAACATGTATAAGACCTAAGGGTTTTCCATTACAGGAAAACCCTTAGGCATTTTGATTGTGCATATGGGTTTAACAAATGGCGTGAATATCATTAGCGGTAACAATTTATATTTACTGTCCCCTCGTTTATTTGACACCGGCAATATGAATCCCGATGCCAGGTTAATCCGGTAGGTTTGTGAAGAATCTCCCAAATCGAAGTATTGACAAGCCTCCTTCGGCTTCCTATAATAAGCCAACTTCACCGCATAACAGAAATTTGACCCAAGAATAATCACCATTGTGTTAACATCGTTAACAGGATTACATTTGCTTACAGCCCTCAAGACAACCTCAATCCTGAGATAAGAAAGGGACTGTAAAATAGCGCCGAATTTCTAATTGCTTAAAAAAAGTGGAAATTTTATTGGTTTGTATCAAATTAAATGGAGGTAGGTAATGACACTGACAGGTTTTGTTCCCTGGGACAAAGAATTTGCACAAAAGTACGTAGCTAAAGGATGCTGGACCGGCGGCAACCTTGGAGACACCCTGGAGGCGCCTGTAAAGGCTACCCCCAACAAAACAGCTATCATCGCCGAGGATGGCCGTAAGGTAACCTTTGCCGAGCTAAAACTCAAAGCCGACCGTGTAGCCCTGAAGCTCAGGGAGATGGGCCTTAAACAAAATGATGCCGTTCTAATTCAGCTTCCCAACACGCCGGAATTCATCATCGCCTATTACGGTATCTTGCGGGCTGGCCTGATAGCTACCCTGACTGTTCCTCAGTTCCGGACTATCGAGGTGCGGCACCTGGCGAATTTAACGGATGCTGTAGCGATTATTGTCCCTAAAGAGTTCGGCAAGTTCGCCTATCCCCAGATGGTTAAAGAGATTATGCCGGATGTGCCAAAGCTTAAGCACGTATTAGTAGCGGGAGACCCTGCGCCCGATGGCACGATATCGCTGAGTCAGGTGATGGAAACACCGTTAGAAAAGAAATACCCGGCAGACTATCTAAACCAGTTTAAACAAAAGGGTACCGATGTGGCCCAGATATTACATACAGGCGGCACTACTGGCCTGCCGAAAGGTGTACCCCGGACCCACAACGACTATATTCTCGCCTCCTCGGTTTTCGGCAAACACCTTAACTATACGCCCGACGCTGTTGCCCTCATCTCGCTACCGGTAGCGCTTAACGCATCCCTTATGAGAGCGGTTGGCTTCCTGGCTGTCGGAGCTACAATTGTGATGAATACCACCACCAGCGCCGAGGCTCTGGCGAAAGCCGCTCAACGGGATAGGGTAACCCATATTCTGATGGCGCCCACAAATGTAGTGGATATCCTGAATTTTCCAGACCTGAACAAATACGACCTCAGCTCTTTGCGCCATATCATGTGCGGTGTTGGTTATCTGGCGCCTGAGCTTTTAAAATCTTTCCGGCAGAAAATCCCGGCTACGTGCAGCATAACCCGGGGCTATGGCATGGCGGAGGGGCCAATCATCCTCATGGAACATAATGAGCCTTTTGAAAAGGGTTTCTATACACTTGGGCGTCCATGCTGCCCGGACGATGAATATAAAATAATAGATACCAACGGCAAAGAGGTCCCCTACGGGCAAGAGGGCGAGTTGGTCACCAGGGGGCCACACGTCTTCCGCGGATACTATAAGAACCCCCAGGAAAACGCCATCTCCTATACTACAGATGGATTCTTCCGTACCGGCGATATAGCTATCCGTGACAGGTATGATGGTTACATGATAACCGGCCGCATCAAGGAATGGATTAGAAGGGGTGGGATGACAATTGTCCCGGTGGAGCTGGAGGAGCCTTTACTCAAGCATCCCAAGGTGGAAAATGTTGCCATCGTAGGTATGCCTGACCATCGGCTTGGGGAAAGAACCTGCGCCTATATCAAACCCAAAGCCGGCCAGACCATAACGCTGGAAGAGGTGACATCCTTCCTCGCTGCACAGGGACTGGCGACATACAAACTGCCTGAACGACTGGAGCTGGTGGATGTTATGCCGGTAACCGCGCATGACAAGGTTGACAAGAAATTACTGCGTCAGCAAATAGCCGACAAGTTGAAGAAGGAAGGAAAAGTCTAAGAAGACAAGCCGGAATCAACACCGTTTACCCGGATTACAGGCCGTATTTTACTGATAGTCGAAAACCCCCTGACCCCCTTTACGTAAAGGGGGCAGTTCAGATTCCTTTGGCGAATCTGAACGGGGGTTTTCTTCATTGTTATGTAACTTGGATATTCGAAGCACGAAACGTTTAAATCCCTCTCAGTCTCCCTTTAAAAAAGGGAGAACTTTGTTTCCCCCCCTTTGCGAAAGGGGGATACAGGGAGATTTTCCCGGTTTTGGTGTAAACTACCTGTTTAAATCTATTTGACAATTACTGTACCTGAGAATAAAATAGGCGCAATACCTTTCAAATGGTATGGGAAAAGGAGATCCTAAATGCTGCTTGACGGCATCCGGGTAGTTGAATTGACCCTCTTTCTCGTAGGGCCGCGCGCCGCCTCTCACCTGGCAGACCTGGGTGCGGACGTAGTCAAGATAGAGCACCCCCAGGGCGGCGACCCCATGCGCACCACTACCACCAACCGCGGCGCCCTCCCCCCTATGAAAGATATCAACTTCATGTTCGAACTGGAGAACCGGGGGAAGAAAAGCATAACCGTGGATGTGGGCAAGGAGAAAGGACAGGAAGTAGCTCACCGGCTGATAAAGCAGGCCGATGTATTTATCTCTAACTTTCAGATGCCTGTCCTTAAGCGGTTAAAAATGGACTACGAAACCCTATCGGCCATAAATCCACGGCTGGTATATGCTTTATGCACAGGATGGGGTATGAAAGGACCGGACAAAGACCGGCCTGGCTTCGATTACGCTGTCTTTGCCGAAAGCGGTCTGGCCCACTCTTTCGGGGAACCCGGAAGCCTGCCTGTACAATGCCGTCCCGGTTTTGGCGACCATATTACTGCAATCACCCTGGCTTACGGCATAATGGCTGCCCTTTATCACCGGGAGAGGACCGGAGAGGGCCAGCTACTTCATACCAGCATCCTGGGCAGTCTGATCGAGGCAGGGGCATTGTCGCTCCAGGCCCATCTATCGACCGGTGAAGAGGTTGGCCCGGTATCCCGTAAAGATATGGCCAACGCTTTGTGGAACTTCTATCAGACAAAAGACCATCAGTGGATCCAGTTCGCCATGGTCCAGCCAGACCGCCACTGGCACGATTTCTGTGTTGCAGTGGGTATGGAGCGATATGAAAACGACACACGTTTCAGCAACCATCACTCCCGTGAGGCCAACCGCCGTGAGCTTATCGAGATAATAGATGGCGTAATGGCTGACAAGACCCGGGCCGAGTGGCTAGATATATTTCACGGCAAAAACCTTATCTATGCTCCCATTGTTCCTTACTCCGAAGTAGCCCGCAACCCCCAGCTAAGAGAAAATGATTATATAGTTCAGGTTGAACATCCTGCCAAAGGCAGCATTCCTTTAATAGGCATGCCAGTCAATTTTAGCCGCACCCCCGGACGGGTACAGCATAGCGCCCCGGAGCTAGGGCAACACACCGAGGAAATCCTGCTTGACCTGGGCTACTCCTGGGACGATATCACGATTTTAAAAGAGAATGGTGTAATACTCTAGCATAAGATGTATGTATGGATTTGTTATCTAAATAGGTTTTAAGCGGATGGCTTTTCGAAAAATAAGGAGGAGTCAATGAAAAGGTTCTCGTTTCCCGGACTGTTGTTAGTAGCAATCCTCTCGTTCTTCACGGTAGCGTGTTCGACCACGCCAGCGCCTGTTCCTGCACCTGCTCCCGAACCACGAGTAACTTCAGCGCCCCAACCTGTCTCTGCGCCGGCACTAACCGCCGAGCAAAAAGCCTGGGAAGATGTCGTGGCCGCAGCTAAGAAAGAGGGGACCGTCACTGTTTATAGCTATGGTTGGAGAGGCGACATCGGGACAAACATCGCAAAAACCTTTGAGCAGAAGTATGGTATAAAAGTTGAAGTTATAACCGGACGCGGGTCGGAGTTCATAGAAAGGCTCAAGGTAGAACAGCGTAACAACCGCATGGTAGCCGACATGTTCGAAGGGGGCACCCCACATGGCGTGAATATTAAGAAAGCAGGGCTGACCATAAGCTCGGCAGGCCTGCCGGCGATTAAAGACGTCAACGCCTTTGTGGCTTCTCCTTTTACTCCAGACCCCGAAGGGCATGTGCTGGCGTATAACATCTTCGTTTACAGCCCATACGTCAACACCAACCTGGTCAAGCCCGGCGAAGAACCTAAAACATGGAAAGACCTGCTGGACCCCAAGTGGAAAGGCAAGATGATATTCGGCAACGCCAGTATAAGCATGGTGGTTTATATGCAGTTCTGGCCGCTGAAGGCCGCAGGCGTGGTGGATATGGACTTCCTCAAGGCCCTGGGCAACCAGGACATAATGTGGACAACGGGATCTGTGGAGGACATGCAGAGGCTCAGCCGGGGCGAGCGGGCTCTGTCCATCTTCGGCACCCCGGTCATTGCCAATTATGAATGGAGCGCCCATCAGAGCGATAGCGATGGAGCCGGCCATGACAGCCAGCGATATCTCCCTGGCCGCAATAAAAGGCGGCCCCCACCCCAACGCCGCCAAAGTGCTGCAAAACTGGCTGTTCACGGCTGAGGGACAAATGGCCCACAACCAACCTCGTGGTACATCTTCCATTCTCAAAGGAGCTCCCAGCTTCTTGCCTGCGGCTGCTGATGTCAAAGCATCCCGGCTCGTTACATCGCCACCGGAGTTACTGGATGACGAGGCCAAGAGCTTCAATGATAAGGTTGTAGCAAAACTGTGGGGACAATAATAATTTAATTAGCATTCTCACGTAGATAACGTCTCCTCCGACCCCTCTCCGTCGACGGAGAGGGGTTCGGGGGTGAGGTCTATTTTCTACTTCATGGTGTAGGTCTATACCAGAACGTGGAAAATCCCCGGTTTATTTAAACTGATTTGCAAGGAGGTTGCCTTAATGGAGCGAATGACTGAGCGCCGCCGGGAACCCGAACCTTTAGAAACCTTTTCTGACATAATGAACAACTACATGGATGACCGCACAAAACAGATGCGAGATGGCATGGTGATTGTTAAGGGCGAGGGTATCTCGTGGGAGCAAAACCCCATGTCCTTGATAAAACCTTACCTTCATCCCGCCAACTGGGCTACAACAGGCGTCCCGGGATGGATGGTATTCAGGCATTATATAAAAAAACACTCGGGTAAACACCGCCATCAAGGCGGTATAGGCATCTACGTTATCCAGGGTAAGGGATACACGACAGTTGATGGAGTCAGGTTCGATTGGGAAAAGGATGACCTTATCATCCTCCCTATTGTTCCGGGCGGAGTCGACCACGAGCATTTTAACCTGGACCCATCACAACCGGCTGAATGGCTGGCCTTTATCTATATGCCCATGTTAGATGCCGTGGGTAATGAGAGGGTGCAACTTACCGTTAACCAGGACTATAAAGGCAAATCTATGAGGGTTGCATCCCCAATACCCCATGCGGGTTAAGAAT
>JACVQG010000046.1 GCA_015661045.1 Dehalococcoidia bacterium
CGGGGTTTATTTAGACTGCGTATACAGGATAGACATGCTGGTTGAAGGTAAGATCGTGGTTGAGTTAAAAGCAGTTGAAAAGCTGGTATCAATTCATGAAGCGCAGTTGCTATCATATTTGAAGCTATCTGGACGCAAAGTGGGCTTATTAATTAATTTCAATGTCAAAGTGCTTAAGGACGGTGTAAAAAGGCTAGTGTACGGTTTCTAATATAATTCTGTCTATATTATATGAGCCTTAAATACTGATACCTAAAGTATATTTATGTACATTGATATAATTTAATTGTTAATAGCATCATGTACTTTGCTTACACAGCCAAATGACCGCAGAGAAGATATAGCCTATACCGATTAATTTCTCTGTGTTCTCTGTGTTCTCAGCGGTGATACATAGGTGATCGCCCCGTTGTTTAAAGAAATTTCATAGAAGGGGTAAATGGAATGGCTGGATTTGGTTTTTCCGAAGAGCAGGAGATGTTCCGCCGGGAAGTGCGCAATTTTGTTCAGAAAGAGCTTATACCCGGGGCTAAGGAGCGGGCAAAACAGGGCGTACTGAACAAAGATATAATCAAAAAAGTTGCCGGTATGGGTTTAATGGGATTAAGGGTTCCTGAAAAATATGGCGGTCAGGCTGCGGACTGGATAACCGTGGGAATTGCTATAGAGGAGTTGGCTAAGGGCGATTTTATTACATCATTCTTACCAACTGAACCAATCCTGTGTAATTACCTTTTTGAAAATAATAAGGCTATAGCCGAAGAATGGCTCCCAGCTATTGTAAAAGGAGACAAACTATTTTGCCTGGCTTTAACCGAGGCGGAGGTAGGTTCCGACGCAGCTAATATTAAAACCAGGGCTGTAAAAGATGGAGACAGCTATATCTTATCCGGGGAAAAGCTGTCCATAAGTTTCGGCCCCATAGCCGATGCAGCCATAGTGTTTGCCAAAACCGACCTGAAAGCCGGGTTTCGAGGAATAAGCGCATTTCTACTGCCGTTGAACCATCCGGGTGTTAGCCGGAGTTTAATGCCGATGATGGGCTGGCGTCCCATCGGGCAAGCCATTATTACCCTGGATAATGTTCGTATCCCCAAAAAGCATTTACTCGGTGAGGAGGGCAAGGGCTTCATATCTGTAATGAAGCAGTTTGACTTTACCAGGCCGACTCTGGCTCTACAGGCTCTGGCATTAGCTGAGGTATCATTAGAAGAGGCCATAAAATATACCCAGCAGCGACATGCCTTCGGTCAACCTCTGGCCAAATATGAGGGTATCTCTTTTAAGATCGCCGAGGACTATACCAATGTTGAAGCGGCAAGGCTCTTGAGTTACAGGGCATTATGGTTGCGGGACCAGGGGTTGCCACATGCCAAAGAGTCTGCTATGTGTAAATGGTTTGGGCCGAAGGTTGCAGTCAGGGTTGTTCACGATGCTTTATTGATGCATGGACATGTTGGTTATAGTGAAGAATATCCCCTGCAGCAAAGGCTGAAAGAGGCCATCGGTTTCGAAATTGCCGATGGCACAGCCGAAATTATGAAATTAATAATAGTCCGGGAAATACTGGGTAAAGAATATGTGCCTTAGATTAACGGTGATTTAAAGAGCACAATAAATTCGCATATTAACTAATGACCAAGTGTTGGTATAACACCGGGTTAACAAACATCATTATCATCCACACTAGCCGTGTTTAAATAATCTAAAACTCTATATTTTTTTGAGCCACCCTGAGATCCTTCGCTCTGCTCCTTCGAGTAAAACATCGGAGTCCGATGCGTCGGACAGGATGACAAAGCAGCACGTATAAATGCCTTCATTTTGGAGTCCCGAAGATTGGGACGAAGAATCTGGTGGTGAGGGAATATCAAGCAACGATATGTATTGTAATGTGCATGTAATCATATGATGTAAACAAGGTAATATCACGGGAATATGTCACAAATGATATATTGACAACCAAAAACAATTATGGTATGTTTAATAAGGAATGAAAAGAAACATTAATAATACATTACAACGATATTGAGGCTAATAGAAACGTAAAAGGGGTGAGAAAAGAAGAATAAAGGGATTAACCGTAAGCAAACATTAACAACAACTTAACGAAGGGGAGGAAAATAATGAAAATAATGTTTAAACAATCGAAAGGGTTTACTCTGATTGAGTTGATGGTTGTAATGACCATCTTATCGGTTCTGGCAGGTATTGTGGTACCGGCAGTGACAGGAACAACGACGGCAGGCCGTGGCACCACCATGACAGCGGACGTTAACACGGTGCAGAACGCGGTGGAGCGGTTTGTGGGTGACCATCCTAAGGGGAACAACGGGGGTTGGCCGACACACAATGGAGTGGTTCCAAGCACGGGCAGTGTTCCAATAGTTTGGGGAGCAAGTTTCGTAGATAAGACGGACGGTATAAGCGTAAGAACGTTCGCCCCATTCACGTTAGCCCAGGCTGCATCACCCAATACGCCGGTCCCAGCAGCTATCGCAGGAGCATCCTCAACCTACATCAGAACTGCCTTACCGCATGCGGCGGCTACCAGGGGTGACTTGACTCAAGTTGACGGGAAATATACAGGGACTCTCATTGATGGATCTCAGGTAATCACCGTAACCGCAAGTGGCTCCAAGCCTAATATGACCGTCGCGACAACTTACGCAGACACTAATACAACAGGATGGACCATTACAGATGATATCGCCGCTCCTACTTTTTATCCCGTATGGCGGGTTGACAGCACGGGTAAGGTGTTTGTTGCGTTAAACGCTTATGAATATTGAAGCTAGAATAAGACTTTTTAAGGAGGTTTAATTATGATGATAGTGCACAAGAAACAAGAAAAAGGCTTCACCCTTATTGAGATACTGATAGCCGTAGCCCTCCTGGCTATTATCTCCGCGGTCGTAATCCCCAATGTAACCGGTTACCTGGGCAGAGGCGAGTCGGCGGCGTATAAGGGTGACTCAAGGCTTATCCAGGGAGCGGTGGATGCCTACTACGCCGACCCGGCAACTAAGATTGGTGGCAAGAAAGCCTATCCGTTGAAGGGCACTGTAAACGCAGAAAAGACCAGCGGCGGCACCCCGGTGGGAAATGGCACAGAATGGACATCGCCAGTAACTGTTGGCACCGGTTTCTTCTTTATTGACTTCGATGCCTTGGTTACGGCTAAGTTAATTACCGATGTGCCAGGCTCGGCATCTGCCGATAACAAGGTGGGCGCTACAGGCTCTTATACCTGGTATGTGGATGCCACTGGCAAGGTGCAGTCCAAACTGGCTTTAGACAGGGTGACAACAGGCTTTGTGGATGGTGTTTATCCCTAACCCAAGTAGGGGCAATTTATGAATTGCCCCTACTACGGAAAAGAAAGTTGGTATTAATATGAACGCGATAAAGAATAATAGAGAAAAAGGCTTTACCCTTATAGAGATACTGATAGCCGTAGCTCTCCTGGCTATCATCTCAGCGGTTGTAATCCCCAATGTGACCGGGTATTTAGGCCGGGGTGAGTCGGCGGCATATAAGGGTGATTTAAGGCTCATCCAGAGCGCCGTTGATGGCTACTACGGCGACCCGGCAAACAGGATTGGCGGCAAAAAGGCTTACCCCTTGAAGGGAGCAGGAACCGTAGCGCAATCCAATGCCCAGAAGATAAGCGGGGGCACCCCACTCGACCCTGGTAATGATGGATGGGATGGTACGCCATCCACCAGTGGATACTTTATTGACTTTACCGCGCTTGTAACTGCCAAATTGATTACCGATGTGCCGGGATCTGCATCCGCGGATAACACGGGCGGTGTATCCGGTTCTTATAGCTGGTATGTGGGTTCCGATGGCAAGGTTAATGCCATCCTAGCTGCTACCCACACCCTTACGGGCTTTCAAGATGGTATATTTCCTTGATAGTTAAATATAAATAAGAGAAAGGAGGCTGGAGTAATGTATAGAAAAAATGAAAAAGGTTTTACCCTGATTGAGATATTGATAGCCGTGGCTTTGCTGGCTATTATTTCAGCGGTGGTAATCCCCAATGTGACGGGTTACCTGGGTAGAGGTGAGTCGGCGGCCTATAAAGGTGATTTAAGGCTCATCCAGAGCGCAGTTGATGGCTACTATGCCGACCCGGCAAACCGGTTAACAGGAAAGAAAGCCTATCCGTTGAAGGGGACTACCGCGGAGAAAATCAGCGGCGGTACGCCGGCGGGTAATGGCACAATATGGACAAGCGGAACGGGTTATTTTATAAACTTTACTACGCTGGTAACGGCAAAATTAATAACCGATGTTCCGGCTTCGGCATCCGCTGATAACACGGGTGGAGTTTCCGGCTCTTATAGCTGGTTTGTAAAGAGCGATGGTAAAGTGGACGCCGCTTTGGCATCGTCCTTCAGCACTACGACCACCGGCTTTGTGGACGGTGTGTATCCCTGACCTGGTTAATCCCGGTATATAGAAAAGCTAAAAACAAAAAGTCCCGACATGTCGGGACTTTTTGTTTTATGTGACCTTGCATAAATCCGCGTAATCATTATTCTCTCTCCCCTTGCGGGAGAGATGTAAGTGAGGGGTAAATAAATTGTGTGTCACTCTCACCTACGCCTCTCCCGTCGAGGGAGAGGGAAATAAAGGCTATTTTCGGGTAGGGACATCCCGATATATCGGGACCGTGTCCCTGCTGTTTGACAGGGCTTATCAGCCATAGTAACATTACCTCGATTATGTTAGCTAAAGTTCAAAGCTGCGCCGTAATAGGGCTGGAAGGATCTCTTGTTGGGGTAGAGGTGGATATGGCTCCGGGCATACCAAAATTCTTTATAGTGGGCCTGACCGATATAGCCATCCAGGAAGCTAAAGAAAGGGTGCGGTTCGCTATCCGCAACTCCGGCGGTACCTTCCCCATGAAAAGGATATCGGTGAACCTGGCCCCCGCCGATATTAAAAAGGAAGGCCCGGCTTACGACTTACCTATAGCGGTAGGTATTCTTATCAGCTCGAAACAACTTTCAGCAGATGTTTCCAATGCTGTTTTTCTAGGGGAGCTATCCATGGATGGAAGCCTGAAACATACTCACGGTATTTTGCCTATGGTAGCTCTGGCGAAAGAAAAAGGCGTAGCAACCGCGTATGTTCCGGCGGAGGATGCCAGGGAAGCATCACTTGTTGAAGGCATAGAGATTATACCTGTATCCAGCCTTTTTGAGTTAGCACAACACCTCCAGAAAGAGGCTGTTATATCCCCTTATCAAGGTAGTGTACCTACATCTCAACCCGCATCCATATCGGCTCCGGACATGTCTTCGATAAAAGGCCAGGAACATGCCAAACGAGCCCTGGAAGTGGCTGCCGCCGGCGGGCATAATGTCCTTATGAGCGGGCCTCCGGGGAGCGGTAAAACCCTGTTAGCCCGTTCTTTGCCATCCATCTTGCCCAGCATGAGCCGGGAAGAGGCGATAGAGGTTACCAAGATATATAGTATAAGCGGCTTGTTGCCATCGGACACACCTCTTATTAACGAGAGGCCCTTCCGTTCTCCCCACTACACCATATCCCATGCCGGACTGGTGGGTGGTGGACGCTGGCCGCGGCCCGGGGAGATCAGTCTGAGCCACCGGGGTGTATTGTTTTTAGATGAGCTGCCGGAGTTCGGCAATGCGGGCCTGGAGGTGCTTCGTCAACCCCTGGAGGATAGAGTGATTACAATCAGCAGGGCGCAGGGTAGCGTCACGTTCCCGGCTAATTTTATGCTGGTATCGGCTATGAACCCGTGCCCCTGCGGCTATCACGGAGACCCGATGAAAAGCTGCACTTGTTCGCCCAGCCTGGTTTCCCGCTATCAAAAACGCATAAGCGGCCCGCTGCTGGACAGGATAGATATTTTCGTAGAGGTTCCCAGGGTGGAGTATGAAAAGCTATCCGATGACAGGATGAGTGAAACTTCGGAAGAGGTTAGAAAACGCGTAGAGGCGGCCAGGAATATACAGAGGGAACGGTTTTCGGATGGTAAATTGTTATGCAACGCTGATATGACGGCGGTAGAGGTAAGGCAGTTTTGTCAGGTAGAGCCTTCGGCGCAGGCGCTGTTACAGGCTGCCATGAAACGTCTGGCGTTATCGGCGAGGGCGTTTCACCGCATATTGAAGCTGGCAAGGACTATAGCGGACCTTTCGGCAGGCTCAAGGCAGGCTCTTTCGACAAGCTCTCCGGGTGAAACATTGCGGACAATGCAGGCTCCGGGCGGAGACAAGATGATAACTGCCGCTCACCTGGCAGAGGCGCTCCAGTACAGGCCGAGGGAGCAAAATTAGAAGATGAAACTACTGTATTTTAGTCGTCATGCACGGCGTAGAATGCGTCTCCATAACATTACTCAGGAACAGGTAGAGGAAACCTTAAGCGAACCTGAAAAAGTTGCCCCTGGTGTCAAGGGCCGTTATGTTGCCCGTAATCCGGGGATTTTGGGCTTCGTCTGCATTTGAATAACGGGCATCATTCCAGTACCCCAGACTTCAGTCTGGGGCATAGATATAAAAACCCGATGCCCCCCGATTCATCGGGGGATACAATCGAGGAGCCATTTCCAGGAGAATACCATGAGAATAGAATATGATATGATAAGGAAGTTGATGCTCTTTATATCCAATTACGTGCAATTCATCCAGATGATAATATTGATATAGAAGAGGGCGTCACTGTTGACCTGGATAAAGATGGGCATATCGTAGGTATCGAGATACTGGATGCCAGTGCTTGGTTGCATAAATCAGCGTAATTATCAGTCCATACCACACAGGCAGGGACGCCTGTGCCACCAGATATAAACAACTTCAAAATAAAAATACGCGAATTTACGCAATTACTAATGGTCTCATAATAGTCTATAAAAGCTGCCCGAAAACGCCCCCAGCCCTGAGATTCTTCGCTTCGCTCCAGAATGACAATTTTGGACAGTCTTGAGTAATGTTTTTGGAGTCCATTTTATTTTAAGACCATTAGTAAGTATTTTCGTGTTTTTTATACAACGAAGTACTAACGGGTTTTCCCTCTCGCCAGGGAGGCAAATATACCCCCAAAGCAGAGGACTGAGAATATGATAAAGGCTGTTTTGACACTATTAAGAAAAAGTGGATAGTATTCAGGTGTTATCTGCACTCTTCCGATGTGCAAAGCGAAAACCAGCATAGCTATTCCCAGGCTCAATGTTTGCCCGATGAGACGCATCGTGGCCAGCGTCCCTGAGGCGACGCCGTAAAACTTCTTTTCTACAGAGCTCATGGCAGCATTGGTATTCGGGGATGAAAACAGGCCGAAACCCAGGCCGATAGTAATTAAAGAGGCCAATATGTACTCCAGCCCTGTCTGGTTGTTTATAAAGGTGAGCATGATAAGACCCAGGGTTGTCAATGACATACCTATTGAGGCCATTAACCGGGGCTCAAGCCTGTCGGATAACCTTCCTGCCAGGGGTGATATGGAAGCCATAACAACCGGTTGGGATACCAGAATAAGGCCGGCATGGGCCGGGCTGAATCCCTTAATATACTGTAGATAGAGGCTGAGGAGAAAGCCCACGGCAAAGGTGGCGCTATAGTTAATCAACGCAGCTATATTAGAAAAAGAAAAGGTGAGATTATCCTTGAAAATATTGATATTTAATATCGGGCTTTTTATCCTCATTTCCCACCATATAAATCCCGTAATTCCAACCACCCCGGTTATAATTAACCAGACTCCCGCCATGGTGGGCAGAAGGGTAAATCCGTACATCAAGGCTACTAAACCGAGCCCATAAATAATAGAACCGGTAAAATCAAATTTTTCTCCCCTGGCCTCGGCCCACTCACCTCTGAGTTTCCACAGGGCGATGATAGCAATCACTAAACCCAGGAGGGCGGCCAGGACG
>JACVQG010000329.1 GCA_015661045.1 Dehalococcoidia bacterium
AGTACTTTAGTTCCTATGAGAAGCACGTCTGGTTTGAGAGTAGCTAAAGCGGTATCGAGGTTATCCAGTTCCAGAGAGGGGTCTGAAAGCCCCACAACATCTACGATGGGTTCGAAGGAGAAGAAGGTTCTATATGCCTCCCTTAAAATCTCCTGCTCTTCCATGATATAGACTCGTATCTTTTTAACCTTTTGTACGACCTCTACAACCTGATGTCCACTGCCTTCTCTTACAATATCAACGATGCCTCTTTGCATAATCAACTCCAAATTTCTTTTTCAGTAACCTATCAACACTATCATTCCATGTCTGTTTTCAGATGACAATAGGGAAAACCCCCAATTTTCAACCAATATTAATCCCCATGCCTCTTGGGGGATTACACCCCCCGGGTTCCATCCAATCATTCTGGTGGCTCTGCCGTTACTGAAAAACCTGCCTGTGGCGTTACATATTAATGTAAAGTACTTGCACGTTTTTCTGGAAATCATTTTAAATTTGTTCCTATTGGAGTCGTATATCAACATAGTTCACCCTGAAATTCAAATAACCATCGAGTAAAGTTACCTTAATAATAATACAATATTTTATGTTAATCAAACTATCCTGATCATTATATTAATAGGCAAGCCGCTTAAATTCAATCACAAAAACATCACAAAACAATTTCAGCTTCCTCGGCCTGACCTTCTAATACCTTTTTCCCGGTTAACCCCCTGTAGTGAAAAGGCAACATTAATATTGTAAACACTTAAACCGGTCTGGCAGGAGGTGGTTCCACTTATCAGGCCGCCTTACCTCCATCCTTGTTGCTTCCGAACTATTTATTTGTTAATAGTGTAATAGCCTTGTTAAGGTTGCTACGGTTATTGTAACTTTTCAATGCTATTGCCACAGTAGGTGAACACCTAATATCGATGGGTGTATACACCCAATCAGGCTGTATGCCAGCAATCAAAAAAAAGGGGGTAAATCACCAGACCGAAATAAGGGTATTTACCATAGGTATCCCCCAGGAAAGTTGGTATATTATCTCGTGAAAAGCTCAGTTGAAAAGCGAGAAAGACATGGGAAATTCTCTAAAAAGGTTCGGGGATAATACACGGAAAATCCAGGTGGGGTTTGGCAGGGGAGAAAAGTGTATGAAACACCAATCAATAAAAGAGGCTAAATTGTCCGGTAAACTACCAGGTATTTTACGGGATAACCGGGGCATAACAGGGTTGGAAACCGCCATTATCCTGATAGCTTTTGTGGTAGTAGCCTCGGTGTTTGCTTATACAGTTCTTTCCGCGGGCGTGTTTGCCTCTCAAAAAGGTAAGGAAGCCATCTATGGAGGGCTAAAGAAGGTATCTGAGGTACTGGAGCCCCGGGGAAGCACGATTGCTAAAGATACGACAGCGCCAGCCGATAGTAAGGTAGACCAGGTGATTTTCACAGTGGCCCTGGCCCTGGGGAACGACCCGGTGGACTTTACACCACCTACCGATGTTGCCAGCGATGGGGAACCTGACGCAGGCAGCGCTCACAAGACAATTATCTCATATATAGATGAAAGACAATATTTAAGCAACCTGACCTGGACCAAGACACTGCTTGGTTTTGGTAACAGTAATAATTTACTTGAGGCCAACGAACAATTTGAGATCACTGTCAACCTGGCTAAAGTGGCTACAGGAACTAACCCATTGGGTGCGGACACAACCTTCACCCTGGAGGTAAAACCCAGCCACGGAAGCGTATTAAATATAACAAGGACTACACCGGGCAGCATCGGGGCAGTAGTCCAACTGTACTGAGGAGGTAGCTACGATGTAATGAACAATAAGATGCCCATCTAAAATTAGACCAGCACACTATTTTAAAGGAACCGAAAGGAGGAACAGAATGTTAAAACTTATGAAGAAATTAGCCCGGGACCAGAGAGGTATCACCGGCCTGGAGACCGCCATTATCCTAATCGCCTTTGTGGTGGTCGCTGCGGTATTCGCATATACTGCCCTATCCGCCGGCATCTTCTCGGCTCAGAAGGGCCAGGAAACAATCTATAGCGGCTTAAAGCAGGCAGCCGGAAGCATGGAAATATACCTTCTACACGGCGTATGCCCCCATTCTGGCGGATTCTCAGACTGTTTACGTAGCCGGCACGGCTAAGGTTGAGACTACAGATTACACCATAACTGACGCCACCGGAGTTATTGTTTTCGAGGCTGGCGATATCCCCACTCTTGGCCAGGCCGTTACCGTCGACTACCAGGCAGCCGCCAGCAAGGTAGCCAAGGTATCCTTTGTTGTGTCCAACGGCGTTGGCGGCGAGCCTATCGACCTTACAGTGCCTACGGACGCCGATGCGCCCCCGGACGGCGCAGCCGATTCAGGCAGCACGCATAAGACTGTAATATCGTTCAACGACAAAAACCAGCTAATCAACAACCTGGTGTGGACTAAGACTCAGCTCGGCTTCGGAGACAGCGACAACCTGTTGGAGCAGGGTGAAGAGTTCTTGATCACGGTGAACCTGCGTGCGTTGACCACCGAACTTGGCTCAGATACGGAGTTCACCCTGGCGGTAAAGCCCATGCAGGGTGGCAGCCTTATCGTGACCCGCACTACCCCCAATACCATAGATAAGGTTATAAACCTGCGGTGATCCCGACAGGTCGGGACTAGAATTATGTGCAGGTAGACTGCAACATACCGGATATAACTGGAATATACAAAACACTGAAAGGAGGCACACATGCTAAATAGAATATGGAAAGCGCTCAGGGACCAGAGAGGCATCACCGGCCTGGAAACGGCCATCATCCTGATAGCCTTCGTGGTTGTAGCCGCGGTCTTTGCTTACACCGCCTTATCTGCCGGCATCTTCTCTGCCCAGAAAGGTTCTGAAACGATTTACGGTGGATTAAAGCAAGCTGCAGGTAGCATGCTGATAAAGGGGGGTGTCGTCGGCAGTGACACCGGCGCAGACCTTGATATAGATACAATAAAAATTGTTGTGGCAACTGGAGTTGGCGGTGAGGCCATCGACATGACCCCACCAGCAGGTGAAAGCACTGGTATAGCTACCGGTACATCGCATAAGACCATCATCAACTATATAGATAAGAACCAGAGGAAAAACAACATTTACTGGACACAGAGCCTGCTCGGCTTCGGCGATAGCGACAACATGCTGGAGCCTAGCGAGGAAATGGAGCTAACTATAGACCTGGAAGCAATAAGCGGCGCTACCGGCTCCGACCCGCTGGTTAAGGATATCGAGTTTACTCTGGAGATAGTACCCATGCAGGGCGGCTCGTTAATTATCACCCGGAGAACGCCTAACTATATTGACACTTTAGTAAACCTGAGGTGATGAAAGCGTTGCTTCGCTAATCACACAGATAGACAATAATTCCGAGGACCAAAAACGAAAGGAGGCACACATGCTCAATAGAATATGGAAAGCACTCAAGGACCAGAGAGGCATCACCGGCCTGGAAACGGCCATCATCCTGATAGCCTTCGTGGTTGTAGCAGCGGTCTTTGCTTACACCGCTTTATCCGCCGGTATCTTTTCTGCCCAGAAAGGCTCTGAAACGATTTACGGAGGGTTAAAACAGGCGGCCGGTAGCATGCAACTTAAGGGAAATATAATCGCCAAGGACACCGATGCGGATAATAAGATCAACCAGATCATCTTTGTCGTGTCCACTGGCGCCGGCGGAGAGGCCATTGACCTGACTGTACCTACCGATGCTGGCGCCGACGGCCTGGCGGACTCCGGCAGCACCCACAAAATGGTTGTCTCGTACATAGATAAGAACCAGCAGGTAAACAACCTGACGTGGACCAAGTCTCTCCTGGGCTTTGGCGATAGCGATGACCTGCTTGAGAACGGTGAGGAATACCAGATAACCGTAATGCTGACCTCTATAGAAGGCGGCGCCAGCCCAACGATTAAGGATACTGAGTTCACTCTTGAACTAAAACCCATGCAGGGCGGCACGCTGGTTATCACACGGACAACCCCTAACTACATTGACCTTGTAGTAGACCTGCGGTAATCCCGAAAAAGAATACACCGGATTCTCATATACACCTCAAGCAACCCCGTGGCGAATGCCACGGGGTTGCTGTTTATTTTCGGAGGAATCCCCATCACGGCAAATCGGTACAACGAAGGATGAAAATAGCTTTCTCTGTCATGCTGGAGCGAAGCGAAGCATCTCAGGGTGGGGTAAGTCAACCCTGAAAACACTCCCTACCACCCTGAGATCCTTCGTCGTCACGATAATTCGTGACTCCTCCAGGATGACAAATGACGTCTATTTTCGGGAGAATAGATACGAAATCCCCCTACGCCCCCTTTAGTAAAGGGAGTGCCGAAGGCAGGGGATTTTATTTTGATGATAGGGGTAGTAAAGCCTCTTTATTCAGGTAGGTAATACTTTTGCATTGGTGTTTATACCCAACCTGTTGGATCTCCACACCGGACCGCCCTCGGGTTACAAGGCATTTGACTGCATATTCTATAAAATAAATGCCTTACCCTTA
>JACVQG010000047.1 GCA_015661045.1 Dehalococcoidia bacterium
TTTTCTCAATAAAAACATCTTACACATTTTTGGAAGGCAATGCTCCTTTTCTCTTCCTATGTCTTACTTATTACCCACAGATTCTGCGGACGAGCCAAAGTTGTTTATCTACACGTATAAAGAAGGTTTCCTGAGCGCAGTCGCGCATGACCTCTGATAGATGTTACTCATTTCACTGTTAATCTCAATATTCCGCCTGCCGGGTCTGATGCTGCAAGTGTACAAGCTGAAATTCAGACGAATTCGCTCAAAGTAATCTGTGCCATGAAGGATGGATTACGCCAGAACGAGGCGTTGAAAGAAAAAGACAAGATTAAAAACGAGGTGGAAATTATTTTTGATTTGTCATTGGGTTAATTCTACACTGACTTAGAGGCCAGAACCATAGATTGCACCGAAAATAATTAAAGTCCTTGACAAATGTTTTCTATATTTGTATTATAAAATCCTGAGAATGAGAATCAGTCTCGTTTGGTATTGTAGTAGATTTTGTCATCATTATCAGGCACCCTAAAAAGGCCGGAAAGGAGAAAAGGTTCATGAACCTTTTTTTAAGGCTAACGCTTATATGTTTTGTGTTGGTGTCCGCTGTTGCCGGGCTATTTTATCCAAGGAGCGCGGACGCCATACCCGTCTTTGCCCGGAAGTACCAGACTACGTGCCAAACCTGCCATTGGGCTACATTTCCCGCCCTCAACTCCTTTGGAAAGGCCTTTAAAGACAACGGTTACCGATTCCCGGATGATGATGAGGTATACGTAAAGGAACCCCCTGTCGCATTCGGTGGAGAGGGATGGAAAAAGATGTTTCCCCAAAGTATATGGCCCTCTACGATGGCTTCCGTACCACCAGTATCTCTACAGATTGAATCAAATTTCTTGGTTAATCCAAAGTACGATAAAGGTAAAACAGCTTTTGATGGTATTGGAGCGTTAGAATTATTAATTGGCGGAACGCTGGGAGAGAGTTTTTCATGGTTTGGCGCTGCACCGTTATATGAGAACGAGGGTTCAGCCAGGGGGAGCGAGACACATGTGGAACGTTTATATATTGTCTATAGCCCGACACTTTTTGAGAAAAAGGGACTCGTTAACATCGAATTCGGGAGATTTGAACCCCGTGCAACACCCAGGTCTCAACATCTATCCATTATAGGGACAACCCGGTACCTGTTTAGCACTTGGTCTACCGCACCTGCGTCCAATTTCACGACCTTCTTCCCTTATCAGAATGGGGTGGAACTCTTTGGTGGCGTGAATGGGCCAAAGGGGAACGGAGGCCTTACGTGGGCGGCTGGTGTCGTAAATGGCGAGCGTTCAGGTGATGCTTATGATCCAGATGATTTAGGAAGTGCCATTCCTGAAGGTGAAAGTGCATTTGATATGAATAATAGCAAGGACTATTATGCACGAGTCTCCTATAAGATAGGTGGGATGGGAGTGCTGGGGGGCGGCACGGTAAAGGATTCCCAAAAGGCCACTGAAAACTGGCAGGAAAAGTCCCTGACCCTTTCTAGTTTTGTTTACCGGGGTAACGCAGGATTCTTCAATAATCCTACCGCTGATGGGGATGAGAGAACAGGAAGTTGGCATAGCAGCGGAAATCATTTCTGGCGATATGGTACGGAGGCCGATATCTATTGGGGAAACTTTAACCTCTTTGGGGCGGCTACCTATTTCAGAGATAATACCGCCAGTGACGTAACCATTGATGATCAAAGTGGCCGGGACTTTGATGCGGACCTCTATACTGCCGAACTCAGGTGGGTTGCCTTACCATGGATTATCCCAGCCGTCCGACTTGAGAACATGAACCCTGCTTACGACGTTGGGGACATCGACAGCTTTAACACCTACAGCGCGGACGTTACTGTCCTCTTCAGGGCGAACGTGAAATTTACTGTTGGGGCAGCCTTTGCAGATGGAAACGCCCCACTGGGGATTGACGACGAAATCTACCAGATGGGTGTGAAAATAGGATTATAAGGAAGTTGAAGACTAAGAAATTGCCAGTAGCCATAAAATCTTTACATTGCCAAAACGGAGGATTGACTATCCATGCTGAAAATTCGAAAAATAGTTTGTACCACTTTCATGACATTACTGTCCGTATCTCTTACTTTAGCCGGAATAAATGGAGTTAGCTACGCAGACGGGGGAACGGTTACCGGTGCTGTAACGGTACCTCTGCCCAAATTCAAGAAAGACTGTGTGGTGTACATTGAAAACGTGCCTGGAAACTGGCCTCCTACTGCCGGCGCACAGATAAACCAGAAGGGGCTTATCTTTATTCCCCACGTATTGCCCGTTGTTGCAAACACCGCGGTGGAGTTTCTCAATCACGACAACGTGCTCCATAATGTTTTTTCCCCGGATAAAATAGCAGAGAAATTCAATTTGGGAACTTGGCCTCCCGGTGAGGTGAAAACCTATACCTTTCAACAATTGGGCGCCGCCACGCTGCTTTGTAATGTGCATGCGGAGATGGAAGGTTATGTGGTGGTACTCCAGAACCCATTCTTTGCTGTAACGGATGAAAATGGGAGTTACACCATCAAAGACGTCCCTACAGGATCCTATAACCTGCTGGTATGGAATAAAAAATACAAGGGGAAACCGAAGCAAATAGTTGTCAATACTGGGCAGTCCTTTCAGGCGGACTTTGAATTAAAAAAGTGAATGTGAATCCGGAAACTTCTACCAAAGAGGTTCTTTGAAAGCGATGTTCTATGGAATCTAATGATAAAAAAGTAACAACAGACGTTCTTGACAAGCCTCCAAGGCGCGGCTTCCTGCTTGTTGTCGGGTGGGCAGGTTTTCTGTTTTTTTGCCTGGTGGCTGGGCTGCTTACCATGGTGGACTTCTTTAAACCCAAGGTACTCTTTGGTCCTTCCAGCAGGTTTAAGGCGGGTTTTCCCGATGAGTATCCCGTTGGCAAGGTCAGCACCAGATGGATGAAGGACAGAGGTGTCTGGATAGTAAGGACAGAGCGTGGCATATACGCCTTCTTGGCCATTTGCAGGCATCTAGGCTGCATTCCTGATTGGATAGAGGAAGAACGTCTTTTTAAGTGTCCGTGTCACGGGAGCAATTACAACCTGGATGGAGACGTGGTGGGCGGGCCTGCCCCCAGCCCACTTTTTAGGGTGTCTATAAATTATGCGCCGGACGGACAGCTTGTAATCGATAAATCGCTAAAAGAAGATAGGGTTGGAGTGAGAGAGAAGGGACAATTTTTGTTACCGGTGTGAGTGCCTAACTTAAACGTATAGGAAATTCAAAGTTAGGCCTGAAAGGCCGACAGGATATAGCGGGGGGTGAAGCCCCCTGTAAAGATAATAAAATAATACAAGCCCCGAAGGGGAGACAAGATGTTTTGTTTTCGTGAGCAAAATAATAATAAACTTTGGGAAAAATAGGCGTTCCATCCCTGTTGTGCGTCCTTTTCTGTCGCCCCTTCGGGGCTGGTTGCCTTTTGTTTTTTTTCCAGGGGCTTACCCCCCAGCTATATCCTTCCAACCCTTCGGGCCTGTTGTAGGGTGACCCTTTAGGGTTGCAACCCCTGGTGCGTGTTCAGACAGTTGCAAGGCTAAAGCCTTGCTCTACGTATAAACAGATAAAAATCGCCGGATGCATAAATTCAAGGGGAAAGTATGATAAGACTATTGAAACAGCTTGTGGACTGGATTGTCCGCACGCAGGTTTGGCTCTCTGTCTTCCGCCAGGGCTGGCCCAATACGGAACGAAACCGCATCCTCACCATTTTAAATACGTGCCTCTTTCACCTTCACCCCATAAAGGTACGGCCTCATGCGCTGAAGGTAAAATACACCTTCTGCCTTGGCGGAATATCCATGTTTCTCTTCATCGTTGAGACTATTACCGGCGTTCTTCTTATGTTCTACTATCGCCCCACCGTTGAGTATGCCTATCAGGACATGAAAGACCTGGAGTTTGCCGTTACCTTCGGGCTTTTTTTGAGAAACATGCACCGATGGGCCGCCCACGGTATGGTTCTTACGGTAATCTTGCACATGTGCAGGGTGTTTTATACGGGTTCCTATAAACCTCCGAGAGAATATAACTGGTGCGTTGGCGTTGTCCTCCTTGTGCTTACCCTCCTACTGAGTTTTACCGGGTATCTCCTGCCCTGGGACCAACTGGCATTCTGGGCAGTGACGGTAGGAACAAACATGGCAAAGGCAACTCCTGTATTAGGGGCTGAAGGGCCTTTTCGTATCCTGTCAGAAATGAACGATATGTGTTTCTATCTTAGAGGCTCGGTGGATATCAGCGAAAACACCCTGTTAAGATTCTACGTCCTCCACTGTATAGCCCTGCCCCTTGCGGCGGTTGTGCTTATGAGTATCCACTTCTGGCGGGTGAGGAAAGATGGAGGGATATCAGGTCCGTTGTGATAATAAGAAACTATGCAAGAAGAAAAAACTGAAACAGCTCCCAAAGGAGCGTCGGCAAAACCGAGAGAAGCGGGGGGGGATGCGCTCAAAAAGTCGGATAAAATCCTTACCTTTCCCCACCTTGTTTTCAAGGAATTTATTGCCTTGATGTTGGTGAGTCTGGTGCTGATTATTATTTCTATGACTATGAACGCCCCGTTGGAAGAGGTGGCTACGCCTACAAAGACTCCAAATCCTGCCAAAGCGCCGTGGTATTTCGTCGGGCTTCAGGAGATGCTCGTATACTTTGACCCATGGATAGCGGGGGTAATGATACCCATTTTAATTATTGTGGGGCTTATGGCGATACCTTTCATGGACAGGAACCCGAAGGGTGTTGGAATTTACTGCTTCAGGGAGCGGAAATTCGCCTTTACCATGTTCACAGTAGGAATTGTGGTCTGGTTCGGGCTGATAATCTTTGGATGCTATTTCCGCGGCCCTAGCTGGCTCCTTTATCTACCCTGGGAGTCATGGGAAGTTCACAAACCCGTTGTCTCGAAAGGCACATACGTCTTACCCCTCTATATTGGATTACCGGGAGTTCTGGTATATTACGCCTTGGGGATGTGGCTTCCCGCTTTCTTTGCTCGAAATTTTTATCGGGTAGTAGGGCCTACCCACTATTACATCGCTATGTTCTTTGTGTTGAGTATGTTTGGTTTCGTAGGGAAGATACCTTTACGATTTATATTCGATATCAAATATATTATTCATACCCCCTGGTTTAGCATTTAATGTTGCTGTTTAGCAGGTGTTATTTTTGACTACATTAAAGAAATGAATAACATATAAACAAGAAACGAATAAAGTAAAAAGGGACGAGTGAAGGCACTAAAAAATTTAATTTTGATTGCGCCTTAACAGCGCCGGATTTTGCCAGGTTTTGCGGTTACGCCGCTTTATAAAGATGGATAAATCAACACTAGGCACGATACATTATGTTTGGTTTGCCGTGATAGGGGCAGCCTTGTCGGTAGCCGTTGTTGTCCTTTGTATAAAGGAATACGACCGGGATTGGAAGCGCTGCCAGGTCGTCGTAAAACGTTTGCAGACAAAGGCTATTGAAGAAAAGATACAGACCTTAGAATCAGAACTACCCTTCAGCCAGGGTAAAACAAAGGCAAAGAACGAGGAGACCCTTGCCAGAATGAGGATGGTGCGTGAACAGGTTCTTAGTATGCCCGTAAAAATACAACAGATACAGATAGATGCACTGGGCCGGGTAGATCGATGCACGACCTGCCACGCGGGCATAGAGGATACGAACCTTGCAGAACAGGAGAATCCCTACCGGGGACATCCGGGAAATTATCTTCAGTGGCATGATATCGGGAAATTTGGTTGCACCGTCTGTCACGAGGGGCAGGGGCTTTCCACGAATTACACGCAAGCCGCACACCGTCCCCTTCGCGGGCTTGACAGACCGTGGCAAAAGGCCATACTTCCCCGATATCTCATCCAATCCTCCTGTGGCAAGTGCCATCTGGACAAAGAAGTGCCTTTTGCCCCGCTTCTATCGAAAGGCAGGGATGTAATAGAAAAGGCTGGATGTTCGGGGTGCCACAAGGTACGTCTCTATGAAAATCAGGAAAAGGTAGGTCCCTCCCTGGACAGGCTGGGCAGTAAGGTAAACCGTGCATGGCTTCTCAGATGGCTCTCTAATCCCAGAGAGTATGATCCTGCGGAGGGGTTGACGAGATACAGGATGCCAAAGTTCAACCTCACCAAAGAGCAGATAGTTGCCCTGGAGGTCTTTTTAATGGCCGACAGGGACGGTGCGGTTATTCAAAGCCCGGCTGGAGAGGGAGATTCTGAGGCAGGCGCCTTACTGTTCCGTGAATCAAGGTGCGTTACCTGCCACCTTGTGGAGGGCAAAGGGGGGTATTTAGCCCCTGAACTCTCAGGGATTACCTCTAAAGTGAACAAAGAGTGGCTTTATCGTTGGATGAAGAATACCCATTACTTCCAGCCAAAGACACAGATGCCGCAGTTTAACTTTTCCGGGCAGCAGGTCAACGATATCGTTGCATATCTATGGGAAGAGTTTCAGGGAGACGAGCTTGAAGTTCCCGGTGAATTCGAAAACATTTCTGGTTTTGATAAAGACCTGGAGTCGCTGGTTAATCAGGGCAGAAAGGTCTTTATGGAATCCGGTTGTACCGGCTGTCATACGAAATCCGGTATTGAGCAGGGAAGGATTGCACCTGACCTTACGGCGTTGGCTTCCAGGGACGAGGAAGGACTCAACTGGGGTGAGGTGCAGGATATTGAAAAATACATAGGAAATTGGGTGTTTATGCAGTTGAAAGACCCTGCATTGCTGGAGAAGAAAGCAAAGATGCCTCACTTCCCTATAACAGACGAGGAGATGGCTGCTGCCATTGTGGCGTTGTTGAGCGATGCGGGGGAGGACATGCCTTCTCAATATGTGGCTTCTCTTCCTGGCCGTGAGAGCTATCCTGATCTACCTGGAGAATTTGGTAAGATAGTGGACAAGTACCGATGTCGGAGCTGTCATGTAGTATACGGCAAAGGCGGCTGGGTCTCCATGCACCCTCTTGACAGAGAAGGAAGTGAGGTCAAAAAGGAGTGGCTTCGTGGGTATTTTGGCTTGCCTTACAGCCTGCGGCCGATATTAAAAGAAAGAATGGTAAACCTCAAGATGGATGACAAAGAGGCTGAATTCCTGGTCAACTTCTTTTCTACCGTAATGGTGGATAATAGTATTCCTGACATTGAGGATACGTTTAACGAAGATGATATTGCGAGGGGACAATCCCTTTTTGATAAAAATGGATGTATCTCTTGTCACATCATGGGCAAAGGCGGTGGCTACGTGGGAACTCCGTTGACCAATGTGGGGGATAGGCTAACGGCGGGCTGGATTTATGCCTTTATAAAGAATCCCCGATACTACGAGCCTTGGTCTATCCAGCCGGATTATGGCCTTTCAGAAGAAGACGCCAGGGCATTGACAGCCTACCTCTCGAGTTGTAGAGAGATGAAAAAAGAGAACCGCGTGAGCCTGGGCGGCAGGATAAATATCCAATGACAAGTGCATGTCACAATGTTAAGGAAATTCAAAGCCGTTATTGGGGCGAAGCAATCCGACTCGTTCCCACGCTCTGCGTGGGAATGCTGCCTTGGGACGCTCTGCGTCCCCATACAGTAGCGCTCGTGGGACGACTCCAGGCGGGTTTACATTTGCAACCCAAACCCACCGGAGTAACTGGACGCGGAGCGTCCTATCGATTCATTCCCACGCAGAGCGTGGGAACGAGTAGGTGTAGGGACACGGCACCCGTGTCCCCACGTCTGAACTCAAAAAAGTCGCCGTAGACATAATTTATATGGAGGTTGAGATGAGAGCGCCGAGAAAGTGTATTAGTTCTTACCAGTGCAAGTCTGGTCTGGGCAAAGGTTAGCCACCAGTCCAGCACCGAATCACA
>JACVQG010000330.1 GCA_015661045.1 Dehalococcoidia bacterium
GGCCATTGCTTATGTGGACTGCCACCTTGCAGTGGTTGTGGCACCACATACAGATAGTCCGCTTAATCTCTACTTCACCGCTCATGCCTGCCAACCTCCAGCTATTCTAACTCAAATCTCAAAAGTCGACGTTGTACCAAAGTTGCGTGATGAAGATAATAACGACCTAGATTTTTATTGTAGAGACACGGCATGCCGTGTCTCTACTTATTGGTTCCGGCCTGGCCCGATATATCGGGGCTTGTCCGGGTTAGGATATATTCAACAATGGATAGGCATTATGCTACAGCAACCGATAGAATTGTGCAAATCGAGGCGCATCAGATAAAAGGAAGAGTTTTCATTACCATCGAGCCTGGTTTGAAATAGAAGACCTCAGTTCCATCCCGATATGTCGGGATGGAACTGCACCCTTTACGTAGAGGGGGACAGTGGGTTTCCTTCTTTTGGCCGGGCCGAGCTTGACATCGTTGACCGCTTAATATAGTATCAACCAATAATTATTCCAGCATATATTTAAAGATAGTCGAACGCTTGAAACGTCCGATGGTATAAAAATTATTTGATAGGTTGACTACTATGGCTAAAGCTACACGAATGACCCCGGAGCTGGTCGAAAATTACAGACGTAAAGGTTATTGGACCTCTAATACGTTGGCCGGTTTCTGGGACAGAAACGCCAGGGCATACCCCAATCAGGAAGCCCTGGTTGATTCCAGTCGGCGTCTTACTTGGGCGCAGGGCAACCAGTTGGCAAACCGGCTGGCACTGGGATTGCTGGAGATGGGTTTCAAAAGAGACGATTTGCTGGCCGTCCAGCTACCCAACTGTGTAGAGCTATATCTGCTGCGGCTGGCCTGTGAAAAAGCGGGCCTCTTGTGCTTGCAGACGCTAAGGAGCCTGCGTCACCGGGAAATGGAACACAGTTTAGGGCTAGGAGAAGCATCTGGCGTGGTTATACCCTGGAGATTCAGGGACTTTGACCACTGGGAGATGATTCAGGAGATAAAGCCTCATTTACCCGCGCTGAGGCACATATTGGTGACAGGAGGCGAGGTTCCTCCTGGAGCCATATCCGTAGAAACATTAATGCAAAACCCAATCGAAACAAAATATCCTCCTGATTACATTAAAAAACTCCGATGTACACCCGGCGAATTTTCTCTGGTAGGCCATACTACCGGGACAACAGGTATGCCCAAGCTGGTGGAGCTGACTATCGGGGGGGTAATGTACATCGCTCGCTGGCACAACGACGATATTGGCTTGACCAGCCGGGATGTCCTGGGGATCATAGGCCCGGCGGCTCACGGGCCGAACATACCAGCCTACTATGGCGCCGCACAAAGGGCCGCCAAAATAGTTATGCTGGAGACGTTCGACGCGGAGGCTGCCCTGAGACTTATTGAAAAGGAGAGGGTAACCGTAACCGGCATTGTGCCTGCTATTCTGGCTATGATGCTGGAACACCCCGGCCTGGACAAATACAATCTTTCATCCCTGCGTGTGATATTTTGTGCTGGCTCTTCGTTGCCATACACCGTGGCTGAAACGGCAGAAAGAAAAATAGGAGCAAAAATCATACAGCTTTATGGCGCTGTGGATACCGGAGGGATTACCAAGGGGTTTTTGAAAGACCCGGCTGATGTGCGTTGGGGCACTGTAGGTAAGCCCTATCCGGGCAATGAGATAAAACTTGTAGATGAGGCTGGCGCAGAGGTAGGCCATGGAGAGGTGGGTGAAGTAATGACTCGCGGACCGACTAATGATGTAGCTTACTACCGGGATCCCGGGGCTAACGCACTTGCCTGGACGGTGGATGGGTGGCGATGCCCCGGAGACCTGGGGCGCTGGGACTCAAAGGGTAATCTTATGATTGTGGGACGAAATAAAGATGTTATTATCCGGGGAGGACAAAATATATACCCCATAGAAATCGAGTCTCTTCTCCAGGCGCACCCATGTGTCGCTGGTGTAGCTGTAGTGCGGATGCCCGATCCGGTTATGGGGGAGAAAGCCTGCGCTTTTGTGGTGCCCCAATCCGGATGCAGTTTCACCTTTGAAGATATGATTTCCTGCCTGAAGGCCCACAAAATTGCTGCCTTCAAATTACCCGAGAGATTGGAAATCTGCCAGGCACTCCCGCTAGCCGGGGAGCAAAAGATGGATAAAAAGGCATTGGAGCGGGTTATCACCGAAAAACTTCGGGATGAGGGCGCTGGTTAAATTGTAGGGGCACGGCATGCCCACCTGTTCCAACATATTCTTAACATAGTCAAGAAACCCGGAGATTTTCTAGCTACGAGCTACATTGACTGATGGTCGGAAACCCCCATCCCGATACATCGGGATTGCCCCCTTTACATAAAGGGGGTTAGGGGGATTTCGTTATGGCACATCTCCGCAAGCAGTCAAGCATCGACGACTGAAAAATTATAAACCTACCTCTCTATCAGATGGTAAAGCCAGGATTTGAATGTCTAACCACTTTTGGAAGAGCACTCTGTTTCTGCGCACAAAACCTGAGGTTCCAGACCGCATTTTGTTGGCACGAGGGCACAGCATGCCGTGCCCCTACAAGTAACGTTATTGGTCAGGAAAAT
>JACVQG010000331.1 GCA_015661045.1 Dehalococcoidia bacterium
ATAGGGGAACTAACCGGGCGGGCGATTAACCGTAAAAGAGGGTTAGGGCTACAGTTTGTTGCCGCAGCAGGGGTATTAATCAGCTTCATCGTGGCGCAGATCCGTTTTCTGCCGGGCGGAGTATTTTTCTTCCCGGTGGTAGCCCTGTTTAACCCCTGGAGCCTGCTGGCGCTGGCCCTGGGTGTATATATGGCGGTAAACAGGTTGCGGTAAGGGGCTATGTCCTTTGCTGATGCTATTTAAATTTTATAGTATATTGTAGGGTCGGGTTTCGAACCCGACCGCCCCTAACCTTTTTCGAATTATATTTGTGCCTGCCAAGTAGGGTGGGTGAAACCCACCACTTTTTTTATAGGTCACGATAAAAGAGGGACTGCACCCACCCTCCATATTTGCTAATATCTGGCAATTTTCATAAATATGGTATAATAATATCAGGGTGACAAATGGTAGAAAATAGGGCAAAAATAGGTCAAGGTGGCAGGATTCTTATCCCTGCATTCTACAGGAAAAAGCTTGGATTGAAACCGGGTGATGAAGTGCTTCTTATCCTGGATGAAGGTGAGGTCCGAGTTGTAACGACCCAGCGGGCAATTGAAAGAGCACAAGCTCTGGTACGCCAGTATGTTCCCGCCGGGCATAGCCTTGTAGACGAGTTGCTCAAAGACCGTCGTGAGGAAGCCGCTCGTGGCTGAGGTCGTCTTGGACGCTTCAGCGTTGCTTGCTCTTCTGAACCAGGAGCCGGGATCTCAAGTTGTGGCAGCCGCCCTTTCGCGGGCAGCGATTAGCGCCATCAATTTGTGTGAGGTGGTAACAAAACTTGCCAATGCTGGAATGCTAGAAGCTACGATCAGGAAGGTCGTCGGTGGGCTTTCGCTTGAAATAGAGCCTTTCGACATAGATCAAACATACGAGGCGGGAATGTTACATACTATCACAAAAAGCCTTGGGCTGTCTCTTGGTGACCGTGGCTGCCTGAGCCTGGCTCGGCGGTTGAACCTGCCTGTCCTGACGGCGGATAGAACTTGGGCGCAACTTAAAGTTGGGGTGCAAATCAAGGTCATTCGCTAACCACCGCCACTCAACAGCTTTGTAGTTAGCAGTATTTTTCGCACTGGATAGAACTCGAACCGCTAATTAGAAAATAGTGTGGATGTAGCTACGCGTAATCCCACCCTACATACTAAGAGATTGATTTAAGTAATAACTGTAAAAACTAACGCATTCCATGCTGCATGGAAAGCAAAGGAAAGATACCAAAAGCGCCCTCTCCACAGTTTTATATAAAAGAAACCCAGTAAAAGTGTGGGAACTATGGTATATGGTTCTAATTTAAGATGAAAAATAGGGTAAGGGAGACTGAAAAATGCAGTGCTATCAAATGGCTGGATGATACCATATGTAAACGCGCCCCTGAAGGGGTGAAGGCTTGCCCAAAATATGGTTCCTATAACGAGACCCCAATACCCCCAGAACTTTTTGGATAGTCCTCTAAATATTGCTTCTTCAATTAAAGCTGCTCCAACCGTATTTTGTAGAAGCTGATTTACACTCATTGACAACACAGGCATATGGAAACCAAATGAATGACCCTTCAAACCAGATAGAATAGGCAAAAAGATAAGAATGGGGGTAGTCCAAAAGAGGAGAGAAAACAGTAATTCAGTCCACAGAGAAATTGGTAGAAGGCTAAAAATATACCGTTTCTTCTGTTTACTACCCCAACTGTCGTAACTACCCAGTAATTTCTCACCTGGCAAATGTCTCATTGTGTCTGCCCGTATAAATATGGGAATAAAGGCGAGAGAAGCCGTCTTTCAAACTTAATTGGCTTTATCCGGAGTCGTGTCAGAGTCTCTTAGTGCCCAAGTAAAATCTATTAGCGCCAATGAAAACAAAAATATACCAGCGTAGAAGGAGAATGCTGAAAGCCAGAAAAAGAACCAACGGCCAAGCCCAAGAAAGCTAAAATCCAAGGTGTTGGTGTCGATTCCATTTGGTGATGAATTGATTATAAAAAATAAAGCTACGAATACAACGAATAAAACTGTAGTTACGATAAACTTCTTCCCGGAGCATATTAGTTCAGATTGGCTTTGTCTGCCGTTAACGAACTTACGGGCTGCTGTTACCAGCGTTACCATTATGGGCGCAATGACTAGGATACTCAATTGTGTTAAGGATGACGAAGGTAAGATTTGATATGTTAATGTATAGATAGTGAAAGGGAAACTAAGGAATCCTGCTATTGTTAATCTGATGAATCTAGGAGGATCTGGTGTGCTATCTTCGCCAACAATCCTTTTTACTTGCGGAGATTTAGAGAATGCAAATACTAATGCAGCGACTCCGAGTAATACGTTTAAGGTAGACCATTGGAAGCTTATGGTAGATTTCAAAAGCCAGCTTGCGACTACTACACAGATTATCGTAATCGGCAATATGACCAACCAGAAACGTTTCTTGCTTTGTTTATTCATCACTTACAGATTTACGGTTTATTCAGGCCAAGCTGACCTGTAAGCCGAATTCTGTGCCCCTCGAAGATCCCGACGAGTCGGGACGTCCAAAGGCGACGGCCATTTCTCTAGCCCCGACATTGC
>JACVQG010000332.1 GCA_015661045.1 Dehalococcoidia bacterium
CTCATGCCGTAGCGGCGCTCCATTATGTTCCGGATGTTCAGACTATTATCGAAATTGGCGGCCAGGATAGTAAAATCATTCTTGTCCGGGATAGCATCGTTACCGATTTCGGTATGAACACGGTATGCGCTGCCGGTACCGGTAGTTTTCTCGACCACCAGGCGCTCCGCCTGAATATAACAGTGGAGGAGTTTGGCCCGCGGGCATTGCTGAGCAAAATGCCGGTACGTATCGCTGGCCGTTGCACGGTTTTTGCCGAGTCGGACATGATTCATAAACAACAGGTGGGACACAGTACTGAAGATATTCTGTATGGTTTGTGTGAAGCTCTGGTTCGCAATTATTTAAACAATGTTGGGTTGGGTAAGGAAATAAGACCTCCAATTGTATTCCAGGGAGGTGTCGCTTTTAACAAAGCCATCGTTAAGGCTTTTGAGGAGAACCTGAAGCAAAAAGTAATTGTGCCTATGCGCCACGAGGTTATGGGCGCTATCGGGGCTGCCATCCTCGTTCACGAGGAGTTGGCAGGCGGTGGGAAAACACAATTCCTGGGTTTTGATGCCAGCCAGCGGGAATACAGGACCTCGTCATTTGAATGCAAATCCTGTCCTAACCTGTGTGAAATCGCACAACTGGGAGTAAACGGTAAAATACTGGCCCGGTGGGGAGGCCGCTGTGACCTCTGGGAACGGGTATCTTCTCATACTGGTCCCGTTAAACTACCCGAACTAACAACTGTCCAAAAGGAGGGGTGAAATAAAGGGTGAAAATTGCTATTGATGCTATGGGCGGCGATCACGCCCCGGCAGAGATAATTAAAGGGGCAGTAGAGGCTGCTAAAGAATTTGGCATTGAGGTGTTGCTGGTAGGGCAACAGGCTGTAATTCAAGACCAGCTTAAGTCCTTTAAAAACCTGGATTCTATGGTCTCCATTATAGATGCCCCTGACGTAGTTGGCTTTGACGAGCACGCAACTCAGGCAGTAAAGGAAAAACCTCGCTCTTCTGTAATGGTCGGAATGAGGTTGCTCCGGGGAAAGGGTGTTTCAGCTTTTGTCTCTGCCGGCCATACGGGAGCTGTTCTCTTCGCCGCTTTAATGACACTGGGCAAGGTGCATGGCATACAGCGGCCAGCCCTGGGCGCCCTGATAAAAACTCAACAAAAACCCGTCCTGCTTCTGGATGCCGGAGCTACTACGGACTGCCGCCCTTACTATCTGGTTCAGTTTGCATATATGGGTAGTATTTATATGAACAAGGTATGGGGTGTAGAAAATCCCCGTGTAGGTCTTCTGGCTAATGGAGAGGAAGAGATAAAGGGAAACTTGCTGGTACGCTCAACCCATCAGCTTCTCAAACAGGCCAAATTGAATTTTGTGGGCAACGTAGAAGGACGGGATATTCTCAAGCAGACTGTAGATGTAATTGTGACTGATGGTTTTACAGGGAACGTGGCCCTCAAGTCTCTTGAAGGAATGGGAGAATCAATATTTAGTTCGCTCAAAACCGTGTTTAACAGTAATATTCAATTCAGGTTAGCAGGCTTGTTCCTGCGGCCCGCTTTGCGGGCTGTAGCCAAGCAGGTTGATTATAGTGAATATGGAGGGGCGCCCTTACTGGGTGTAAGAGGAAATGTGATAGTTGCACATGGCCGAAGCCAGTCCAAGGCTATAAAAAACGCCATACGGCTGGCTAAACAAACAGTAGACCAGGGATTGCCCCAGGCTATGATGGAGGAAAAATTATGGCTAAACCAGTAGAACTAGACGACAAGACATTTGACCCGGCTATCTCCAAAGGCACGATTCCGATACTGGTAGATTTCTGGGCAGCATGGTGCGGTCCGTGCCGCATGGTTGGGCCCATTGTCGAAGAACTCGCCCAGGAATACGACGGAAAAATTAACTTTGGAAAGCTGGACGTGGATAAATTCCCGCAGATCGCCAGCCGGTTTAGTGTACGCAGCATCCCTACACTTATCGTTTTCCAACAAGGGAAACCTTTAAAGCAGTTCATGGGATACCGCCCTAAGGCTGATTTCAAAAAAGACCTGGATGCCATTATAGGCCCTTCTAAAGAGGCTAAAAAATGAAACGGCCTGTAAATGTGGCCATTATCGAACAGACTGCTAATGCTAAGCTATGCTCTGAAAGCTGCGGGGTAAACTGGCTTAAAACCGAACCCCAAAAAGACGCCGGGGAACGGCTCCGGAAGCTGTACGGGGATTCAGTGAATATTGAATTCCTGGATCTGGATATACCTGAAGTTCGCCAAAAACACGGCGGGTGGCTAAAGAGGGTAAAGGAAGAAAATCTTCTCCTTCCCCTCCTGGTTATCAATGGCGAGATTCGGATTTCGGGTTTCTTCGACACCCGTATGCTTCTTGACATGGTAGATGCTGAGGGCGAACTAAGCCGTGACTGAGGTTTATGATGTAGCTATTATCGGCGGCGGCCCCGGAGGACTAACCGCTGGACTATATGCAGCCAGAGGTAAACTAAAATCAGTCCTTTTAGAGAGGGGTTTAGCCGGCGGCCAGATTGTAAATGCCGAACGTGTGGAGAACTACCCGGGCTTTCCCGAAGGCATCTCCGGCATGGA
>JACVQG010000333.1 GCA_015661045.1 Dehalococcoidia bacterium
TAGCTGGTTTTTCCTCTACGAACATACTGGAGACCCGCCTATGAGACACAGATTCGATGAGTCTTTTGGCTTCTGCTATGATCACGGCCAACTGGCAGCGGAAATCGTCTTTGAGCGGGAAATGATGTCTGAAAGCGCCATGGCGCGGCTGTACGAGACCGTGGTAATGACCTATCGGGAGAAACTTGAGGGGTTATCCAGGACAAAACAGGGGATGAAAGTATTGGGGCGTAAGGGCAATTTCCCGGGGATAGCGTCCACGGAAACCTGCCTGGTATGTGAGGCCAGCCGACAGGCCGTTACCGGATATATTGGCGCCCTGCTGAGGATTCTCGACGAAGAACGTCATCGAACTGATTATGTGCATTCCGACGGTCTATGCAACCCCCATCTGGCCCTGTCGGTCCAGAAAGCTGAACCTGATATGAAGCGCTTTCTGCTGGAAGACCACGAACGGCGCATGGAGGGACTCCAGAAAAGACTATCCGAGCTAAAGCGTAAGTATAGTTACGATGCGAACGAGACGCCGACTCCCGATGAAAGGGCTTCCTGGACGGAGGCCCTCTGGCGTTTCACCGGCGTCGCCTGGGAGGAACTGCTGATAAAAAGGCAAGAGCCGGGCCACCGACGCAGGCCTGGATGAGAGGTGAGATGTGGGAAGCGAGAGGTGAGACCTAAACCTTGGCCCTTTCAGACCTAACCCCAAACCCCTTCCCGACACGGGAAGGGGCTAAATATTGGGAAGAGGACGGAGGTTAGGTCGTAGAAGAACCACTGCCTTTAACCTTCTCCTTGGGACAATAGAGCTTCATCAGGGCTTGACGTTGAAAAGAGCCATACAATGGGGCGGCGGGGTTGTTGCCTGTCACCCTGTCCTTGACAATGAGGGTGGAAACAGGGGCTTTGGAGAAGCGGTTGAACAGGATATCGTGGCCCATGCACAGGCCGAGGACGAAGTTTAGCTCGGTTTTCTGATCATTCAATATCCCTGCCTGGGCTATGGGATTGCAGTAAAGGCCGTGGGCATCTTTGAAGCCGGTGACTCCCCTGGCTTCGGGGGAAACCCTGCCTACCTGACATGACGCGGAGATAGCCTCGAAGCCCGCCCCGGTGAAAAGCTCGGTTATGAGCCGCAATTCCTCTATCAGGCCCACGCACGAGGCAAAGCCGACCTTCTTGACCTTAAGTTCCTTGCTAAACTCAAGGGCCTCCTGAATGCGGGGCCATTTTCCGTAGCCGTTCTCCACAACCTTGCCCGATGCCAGGTAGATGTCAATCACACCTGGCGCAGTATACTCGGTCTTTGTTTGTTCCAGGACTGCCTGGAAGCGGTTGGCCTCGCAATAAGAAGGGATTCCCTTGGGATAGCCCTTCCGGCACTCCACCGTCGCGCAGTCATTGCACATTATGGTACGTTGAGATTCTGTTGTCATTTAGTGCCTCCTGTGGGTGTTGAGCTTTAGTTTTCTGTTTCGCTGCCGAGGGAATGATAGCACGGTGAAGCCGATGGCGCAATGAGGTTAAAGCGTAATAAGACGTAGGGTGGGTTAAACGAGCGTTGCAGACTGCGACAACTGTTGCCAAACATGCATAGCGAGCGAACCCACAACTAGGCGCTCCCTTTAGGAAAGGGAGACTGAGAGGGATTTTACATGGTGGGTTTCCCTCGATAGTTTCGGGAATTCACCCACGCTGTATACTATCCATGCATTTGTGACTTTGCGCTTCGCTGTCTACGCACCCGATCTGATATGTTGCAATCGAGCAAGCGCTTTGTCATCCTCTGGGTTCAGAACCTCAAATCCTTCCGCCATGCACGCCACGGAAAGCTCTCCATCGCTGGTGAATACAATCACGTCTGCGGCTGGCGCCACACCCTTGAACTGTCCGCAGTGTCCTCTAGAAGTTGGGTGTCCACTTCCACCACCTCTGATATGGCAGCCTGGTCGCTGGAGAATTCCGAGAGCAGCACAGCCATCTGAGTTTCTCTCAACATTCTCCCTTTGACCAGCCTCTTAAAAGCCGATTTCAGCTCCACAACCGCGAGTAGCGAGATTGTCAAACAACTCGTCAAGGACTTCGCTCCCCTTTTCCTGGACATACCTCTTTACAAGAGCTGACGTGTCTAGGTAGAAAACCGGCATGGATTATCTCGCCTCTATAATCATCCGGCTTACAGATATCGTACCCAGTTGCTTGGCTAACTTTCGCCGCATCTCCCTGGGATGTGATGTAGACTGCCGATGGCTGCCCACCATCCTGTACAGGACTGATTCCAGTTCTTTTCTTTTACTCCTGTGCATATTCAAGGCTACCTCGTATTCTATGCTTTTCGTCTCCACGTTCCCTCCCATCCCGTTTCGGACACTGTAGCCGCTCCAGAATACTCGCTCTATCTGATTCTTTTATATATACTACCACCTTTCCCGATTCCGACCAAGACCGACCTCACCCCCTGGCCCCCATAAAGTTCACTCTTATTAAAAGTAATTAGGCACTCTAGGAGGTGGTATAAATGTTGCCGTTTCAGATTGATATCGACAAATATATTAGTAAGATGACTATTTTTGACGGTCTTGTATTTGCTCTTATAGGTGGAGCCATATCTTATGGGTTACTTTATATTTACTATATCAGGACGCCGAACAAGCACGCAAAAGATAATAAAGAGCAAAAAGAGAAATAATAGTGAATACTGCAAGAAATGAACTAATCCTGTATTTATGAGCGGATTTATAATCAGAATCGTACGTATAGTGCTTGTTTTCAATTAAACGATAAATGTAGTTATCAAGCCAATGTAGTGGTCCTAATGCTATGAACCATGTGACCATACTTTTTACATATAAGGATACAGTTGGATTATCTGGGTTAGAACTTTTAAAGTAAATAGCAGCAAATAATAAAGCCAAAGCTGCTGATATGCGTAAAACAAGACTAATATCGAACATCTTATGTCCTTTAAATCTTGGCCTCATTATATCAAGGTATCCATCGGAATATCAATATGGAGAGTGCCTAATGGAAATAGCACGATTGAACTTTACCCTGGCCCCCTCTCCGTTGACAAAGAGGGGGAAGCGAGACGTAGGGTGGGTTAAGCGAGCGGGCCATGCTTTTTGGCCAGCCTTGCCAGGCACGTGTAGCGAGCGAACCCACCAGATGGATTATGGGGATGTGGTGGGTTTGCACAATGTCTAACTCAGCGCTGGCTCTTTAACGCGCCGGCGGCTGGCCAGATATTCGTCGAGCCATTCCTTGCTGGTCATCCAGATATCACCATATTTAAGGGCTTTGAGCCTCTTTTTAAAGACCAGTTGGCGTAGCGTCGAGTGGGACAACGAGGCAATCTGAGCAGCTCTGGATAAGGGAATTAGATGGTCAACACTATATCTGAGCAATTCTTCCTTTGGATGAGAGGCGCTGGCATTAAGAACCTCTATGGACAACAACTTGTCCCCCGGACCGTAATGCGCTACCACCTGGTCAGACAATTCACGGGCATACTCTAACTCAGCCTCAGGATCTTGCAGATATATCATAAGTATGTCAACTTCGGGGTCATAGGTAATAAGCATGGCTATTCCTCTCCGTTGTACTTACGCAACGGATAAACTGTTTTAACAAATATTTCATCGCCTTGGCGGGCAAAAGCCACCTTGAATGTTTTTTCTTCCAGCTTCAAAATGCTGAATAATCCCGCTTTGTCCCGGCTCTTTGGATCCGGTTGAACTTTGCCCTCTGTGAGCACACTCTCCACCTCCCGTTCCGTAATGCTGTACAGCCTCATTCGGTTTCTGGCATGTCTACTGTAGCGGATCTTCACATCAGATATTATAAACGATGCGTTTATGACAGTCAATGTTTCGCGGGGGTTAGCAGGTTATTGGGAGCGTGCACAGAGGTAGGGTGGGTTAAGCAAGCGGGGCAAGTTTTGGCCATACGTGCTAGGTATGAATAGCAAGCGAACCCACCGGATGGGTAATGGTGGTGTGGCGAATTTAGTGGCATTGTCATGCTACATTCACCTACCCTACATACTATATACTTTCGGTGAAGTGTCAGTGCAACAGACTAAGAGTCTGTACCTATTTTCGACCCAGCGTTTATATAACCTCCTATGGATGGTGAGTTTTAGTTTTCTGTTCTGTTGCCGAGGGAATGATAACACGGCTCGTCTAATTCCGAAATTTTGAGATGGCAACCTACACGAATCCCTACTCCAGGATTTAACCTTGATTCACCATCAACAAACTGAAAAAGAAGGCCCCGCTGGTATCTTCCGCAAAGGGAAGATAAGATAGGGTTAGAAGCAAAATCCTATCACCA
>JACVQG010000334.1 GCA_015661045.1 Dehalococcoidia bacterium
CGCTGGTGATAGGATTTTGCTTCTAACCCTATCTTATCTTCCCTTTGCGGAAGATACCAGCGGGGCCTTCTTTTTCAGTTTGTTGATGGTGAATCAAGGCACTAGCCTCGCCTGTATAAGGAAGATCACCTGGACCAACCGGACTGGGGTCAGAGCAAAGACTCCTACCGCTCAGGTTAATGAGGTTCTTTGCAAGGTGCTCTGTCATAATATCTGCATTCTTATACAATCGATCTATGAACTTGGGCTTGAACCGACCTTCTGGACTTCTAAAACAAAGGGGCAGTTGTTCCAAAACTACTCTATAATTTGGCCTTTTGAAACAAAGCCCCTCGAGGGGAGAGAGTTAGAGTGAGTCCCGACCTGTCGGGATTAGTCCTCTCCCTCAAGGGGCGAGGAGACTTGAGTGCACAGCTACTTTTCATCAGTCGCAGCCAACCTTGGAGGTGAGCGTTTCCAATCTAAACTTACGGATTATGGTAATAGCAACCCATGTTGACGGGCACCACTGCGCATGGTATAAGTTAGGCGTTTTTATGCACGGTATTTTGAGAACCCGGGAGTGCTACAGCAAGGCCCCAAATTTACCAGCAAACTCATAAACGTTTAAGGGAGATATGTATTGTCCGGCGTCGAAGATATAAAATCGTTTCTTGAACCTGAATCTATAGCGATAATTGGTGTACCCCGCCAGGTAGGTACTGGTTCCAATGTACTCGAAAATCTCCTCTGGTATGGATATAAGGGGCAGCTATTTCCTGTAAACCCCAGGGCGCAGGAGATTCTTGGTATAAAATGCTACCCTTTAGTACGGGCTCTTCCCGGAGTTGTCGACCTGGCTATTATTCAAACGGGTTCTAAAATAGTGCCAGCAGTTGTCCAGGACTGTGTTGACCGGGGTATAAAGGCTATCATTATTCAGACCGATGGCTTTGCTGAACTAAGCTCAGAAGGTAAGGGATTACAGGAACAAATCTTATCCATCGCCCGTTCGGGAGGGGCCAGAATCCTGGGACCCAATACTTTTGGCGTCATCAACACCTTTCGTAACCTGGCCACGCCTTTTGCCCAGTTTAATCTAAAAAAGAGCGCTGTTTCTGCTATATCTCAAAGCGGGATTTTTTCTACAGGTTATTTGTATGAGATTCCTCTGGGTAAAGTTATAGACCTCGGCAATGCCTGCGATATCGGCTTCTGCGAAGCCCTGGAATACCTTGCTCAGGACGATGATACGAAAATTATCCTGTTACACATCGAGGGAATTAAGAACGCACGGTATTTCGGTGAGGTGGCGGCAAAAACAAGCAGGGAAAAGCCTATTATTGCCATCCAGGGTGGAAAAAGCCAACCGGGAGCTAAACTTATGGGGTCCCATTCTGGTTCTCTTGGCGGAAGGCAGGAGATAATAGAAGCTGCCTTGCATCAGTACGGTATCATTCAAACGGAAGACCTTGAGGAAATGAAGGATATGACCAGGGCATTGCTCGCGTTACCTCCAATGGCTGGCAATGGACTGGCTATTATGACCTATACTATGGGCGGCGCCGTAATGTTTCTCGATGCCTGCCAACAATATGGGTTAACTCTGGCACAGCTTTCCGATGAGACAACTCGAAAAATAAAGACTTTGTTACCGCGGTTGGAAGCGTTAGCTAATCCAGTGGACTTGATGCCCTTTTTTCAGGTAGATAGCACAACAGCAAATGAAGCCTACAAAAAACTGTTGTACGGGTTACTCTCCGATAAATCAGTGAACGCCTTAGTATTGATTTCTGCCTCTTTTTCTCCCATTATGGAGGTGTTAGTGCCCATAATAACGCAGGTAAGACGAGATTTCCCTCAGAAACCCATGGTAAGCTGGATATGGGGGCCGGGCCAGGAAAACCTGGGAAATATCGGTCAGTTCAATTACATGTCCGCAAATAGCGCCGCCAGAGCGCTTAACGTTTTAAGGTCGGTTAACCAAAACAAACTATTCAGGATGTGAAAATATGTCAGAGCAGTTAGGCAAAATAGAAAAACCGTTCGCCGATGAATACAGAGCAGGAAGGAAATTGTATTTTGTTCCTCTCCTTTTCATCCCTGTCAATCCTAAACCTGAACTTGAAGGATTGGTGAATATGTACTGGGGGCAGGTTGACACTCAGATGGCAAATCTGGAAAGCAAACTGAGCAAAGTGACTAAAGTATACCATGAGCTAATATCTACCGGCGGCCAGGAAGGAGTTAAATCCCTCGAGGAGCTAAACAAAGCAAGCTATCAAATCGTCAAAGCCAGGCTGGATAAAGGCGCCGAGCTACACCCCATAGAAACTGTTGAATTGTTTACCGAGTTTATGGACTGGAGTAAGTGTATGGCAGTTGGGCTGGATAATCCAAAAGTGTTCGATAAAGTCTGGGAATTTTATTCGGAGGCCAAGAAAAAACGAGAGGAATATATCTCCAAACAGATAGATGAATCGCTGAAACCTGGAGAGGCCGGGATATTGCTTATGAGGGAAGGCCACGCCGTCCAGTTCTCTAACGATATCCAGGTCTTTTATGTTTCTCCTCCAGCTTTGGACGAAATTAAACGCTGGTTCAGGGAACGCTTTATGTGAGTCCAAGCGCCACCTTCAGTTCCCTGTTTATCGCATTCATGTCGGATGTTGACATCGCCCCGAGTTTTCTGGTTATCATATCCAGTTTGATTGTCCTGATAATGCCAGTAGCCACGGAAGGAAAGAGAAGTCCAGCGCCGTCCCAATCCTTAATCAAATGGTCTCCTGGTAAGAGCCGGTCAGTCCGGCTGGTTATGGCGGCAATTATGACCTCTGCTCGTCCTGCATGGTAAGCATCCGAACTCATAATCACCGCCGGCCTGCGTTTGGTTCCAGTCCCATCAGCCAAAAGAAAGTTGATAAGGACGACATCGCCCCTGCTATATCCGATCATAAGCTGAATCCCTTTCGTTGGACCATACTTCTGCAAGCACAGGATCGGCTTTTACCGAGAGGGTTAAAATGCTATCAATCTCTTCAGCCGGATGAGGTATCCGGTCAATGTCTTCTTTGCGAAAACGACGATGACGTTCTTTACCAATGCGGAAGGCTGGCAACCTGCCTTCCGCGGTTAATTTATAAACAGTTCTCCTGGAGATGCACAGGTACTCAGCCACCTCATTCACTGTAAACCATTCTTTTACGACAACCATTAGAACACCACCTATTTGACTGTATTTTACCACCATTTTATCGTAGCACATACAGGCACATATATGCAATTTATTAAGTTACATAAACAACGTTGAGGCCATTGACCTGAAAACCGCGTAGTGATAACCTCTTAGCAATCGCTGGCTTTGCAGTAAAAAGAAGCAGTAACTTAACGAAAAAGAGGCATTGGAAGCCGA
>JACVQG010000048.1 GCA_015661045.1 Dehalococcoidia bacterium
CTTAGTTAACGTTATTAACGTTCTTGCACTTAAAGTTCATAAGCCTGTCAAAACCCACCCTGGCCCGGACATTGTCAGGCTCTAACCTGAGAGCCTCCCTGAAATGCCTTAATGCCTCCGAGGGTAATGGTGGACGCATTTGTAACAGGGCATCGGCTATGTCGCAATACTGGTCTGCCGGGCTTTTCATGCCTGTAACCGCCCCCAGGTCTACCTCTCCCTTCATGGCTTTAAACTGATGGATAATATCTGTATAGTTAGCATATATAGACAATAATACTAGAGCCAAGGGGACTAAAAAGAGTGGGAAAAAGAAGGTGATTTTGTGTATTTCCAATATATCCCACTGGATTTCTACTATGGCCATCATTATTATCGAAACATAGACCAATACCTTAGGCCCGGAGGGGCTAAATAAAAAACGAACAACGAAATCGCGGAAGGATACCGGCAGTATAAAACGGGTGCTTTCCGGGATGATGTTATTATTTGTTAAGCCCAATGCCTTTTCTATCTGACCCAATGTTAGAAAACGGGACCACCTGATGGTTGCATTCTTGATAGTTATGTGGCTGGCAGCAGCCGATAAAATCACCCAGATTATGATAATTCCGAGTAAATGATGCCGGTTTGATTCAATAATGGGGATAGAGGACAGAACAAGTAAAGCCACAAAAATAGCAACCACTATAACAAAAAGTTTGAAGTCCATGTTTTCTAACTGCTGTATGTAACGGAATTGCTCTTTATAAACCCCCAAAAGTGTGCTCGACTCGGGTGTTTTTTCGGAGGGTTTATCCTGCTGGGTGGTTGGGTTCTCGTCCGGATAAAAACCTTTCTCCTTTAAGAACTCTCTCAAGATACTGCCTCCTTAATATCCTTTTAAATTACAATTTTTAATTTAGAGGAAAAGTGAGTAAATGTAAAGCAGATTACAGTTAAATTACGGTGCTATTATTATAAAGTTGCAATAAACTAAACAACAACCAAGGGCAGGTTTCTTAACCTGCCCCTTGAAAATGTGTTTTTAAACCCATTTATTTACCGTGCCCTGGTAAAGAATCAACATTACTTTAGCTTCAGTTGTATCAGTCAGCTTATGGTATTGAATACCTCCTGGGCGGCCTCAACTGTAGCCTTAATATCCCGGCCTGTATGAGCCAGGCTAACAAACCACGCCTCGAACTGGGATTCAAATCACTTGAAAATACTCTGAGGTAATTGCATAGGAAGCAACAATCGGGGTCAACGAGTCGCGGTAGCCCGCATAGGAAATCTAACGTCACAAATGCCAATACCCACACCCTGTTGAACAATTGCTTGCTTGGAGGTATAGTGAAAGTGTGATTGACCATTCAACAATAAAATACGTTGTTCATATAACCGCAGAAAAGAGGATACTCTTCCTTCCTCATGCGGTTAGGCAAATGTCTCGAACCGATAGGATGATTAGTACAAATGAAGTACGAAAAGTTATAGAAAGAGGAGAAGTAATTGAAGATTACCCTGAAGATACGAGAGGACACAGTTGTTTAATACTCGGATATGGCGATAATGAGCGTCCAATACACGTTTTATGTTCGCCAAGAGATGATTATTTAGCTGTAGTAACAGCATATCTTCCCCACCGCAAACAATGGGAAAATGGTTTTAGAACAAGGAGATAGCTATGGAATGTATTTACTGCAAAGGTGAGATGAAGCGCAAGAAAGCACCATTTCATATTGACCGCAAAGGTTATCATCTTATGTGTGATGCCGTATCAGCCTGGGTTTGCAGCCAATGTGGGGAAGTTTATTTTGAGGCAGCCGAAGTTGATTCGATTCAAGAAGTTATAAAAACATTAGATGAAAAAACCAAAAAGTTAGCTGTTGCATAAGAATAAAGTTTATTTCTTTGTAGGCACAAGAATCCTGTATACTACCACATCATCCCTGAATAGCAAGCTACCCCTGTAATCCATCTCGATACGAAGAATCACACTGGTTCTCGGTAGCCCCGCGAATGGCGTCACCCGAGGGGTGCGCTTGGAACGAAGCCAATACCTCTTTTACTGCTCTGACAGTTGCCCCGATGTCATGACGACTATGAGCCAGGCTAACAAACCATGCCTCGAACTGGGATGGTGGCAGATAAATACCTCTTTCCAGCATTCCACGGAAAAAACGGGCAAAAAGTTTGGTGTCGGCGGTTAGGGCGCTGGTATAGTCCACGACGGGTTGAGATGAAAAGAAGGGTGTAAGGACCGATCCCTGCCTGTTTACCCTGAGAGGCAGGCCGGCCTTTTTCGCGCCTGTTTCCAGGCCGTGGGCCAGAAGAGCGCCGTATTTTTCCAGCCGGTCATATGTGCCCGGTTTAGCTAGCAATTTCAGGGTTTGTATGCCAGCGGTCATAGCCAGCGGGTTTCCTGAAAGGGTACCGGCCTGATATACCGGTCCGGCCGGGGCTACCATTTCCATAATCTCTCGTTTGCCACCATAAGCTCCGACCGGCAATCCTCCTCCGATAACTTTACCCAGACATGTAAGGTCAGCAGCCACGCCATATTTCTCTTGAGCGCCCCCATAGGCAACACGGAAACCGGTGATAACTTCGTCGAGTATTAGCAGTGCGCCATATTCCCGGGTAAGCTTTCTTAAACCTTCCAGGAAGCCGGGCTGAGGAAGCACCACTCCCATATTACCAGCCACCGGCTCAATCAAAACAGCAGCTATATCGCGTGGATAGGCTTCAAAAACTTTCTTTACCGATTGGAGATCATTATAGTTACACGTTAGAGTATTCTGAGCGTAAGACTGGGGCACGCCGGGACTTTCCGGAATACCCAGCGTGGCCAGTCCGGAACCTGCCTTAACCAACAAGCCATCGGAGTGCCCGTGATAGCCGCCGGCAAATTTGATAATTTTATCACGCTTAGTATACCCTCTGGCCACTCGAAGGGCGGACATAACGGCCTCGGTACCGGAGTTTACAAAACGCACCTTCTCCACCGAGGGCATCGCTGAGGTAACGAGTTTTGCCAGTTCGGTTTCCAGTTCAGTGGGAGCGCCGAAGCTGGTCCCTGACTCAGCACAGTGTTTAATGGCCCTCACCACCGCTGGATGAGCATGGCCCAGTATCAGCGGCCCCCATGAGCCTACATAGTCAATGTATTCGTTACCATCTACATCGAAGATTCGGGAACCTTTTCCCCGTTTAATAAACAGGGGGTCGCCACCCACAGCCCTGAACGCCCTTACAGGGCTATCCACGCCGCCAGGTAAATATTTTTGCGCCTCTGTAAAAAGTTCTTTTGAGCGTTCATTTTTCACTTTTTTACTCCTCGATTAATTTGAAAACATTATCTTTAATCTGTTGTCTGGCCTGATGGTAACGAACAAGATTCCATTCCTCATCCGGCCTATGGGGTCAGGTATTCTCCAATATTCAATCTTAGTGCCGGGCAGTACTTGCAGATAAACTTCATTGTCGCTACACACCTCTGGCTCCGGGACGAATTACCTGCACATATAAAAAGAATGTGTTTCATTGTTAATAATAATAATACGCTGTGATAGGAGCCAAATCAATCATTGTTGCCACATCACTGAATTTTTGAATCGAAATGGAAGTTTAGGGGATTTCTGGAGTTGAGACGGGCGAAAAGAAGAACCGGCGAGAGGCCTGTCATAAAATGGCCTGTTATGAGGTACTGGCGCTGTCGTCAATCGCGAAAATGGGTTATAATACCGCCAAAAAGGGAGTAAGGAGACGGCACGTGGAGCTTGCGCCGGAGGATGGCTGGGAGGGCGAAAGTTGCAGGGTGGGTGAAGCGAAGCGCAACCCACCACCCACGGGGTACGGAATCTCCCTAACCCCCTTTACATAAAGGGGGCAGCACCGATTCACGCGTTGAATCGGTGCGGGGGTTTCCGACCGCAGGCAAGGAGGCTATTGACAAGAGAATCGTGAACGTAGGGGCGACCCTCGTGGTCGCCCAAGGCCCCGATACATCAGGGACCCTACAGCCCAGGGGGATCGTGATAAAACCTATTATTTAGTCAACGAGGTGTCTAAATGTCAATCTATTCGCATTCCCAGCTAAGCACCTATGAGGAATGCCCTCTCAAATACAAGCTCCGCTACAGAGATAAGATCAAACGGGATACGGAGGGCGTCGAGGCGTTTCTGGGATCGAGGGTGCACGAGACCCTGAAGAAATGTTACGACGATGCCCGTCTCACCAAAGTGAATGCCCTGCCGGACTTGCTTTCCTTCTATGAAACCATCTGGGGCCAGAACTGGCATGACGAGATCGTCGTTACCAGGAAGGACGTGACGCCCGGCCACTATAAAGCCCTCGGCAAGAAGATGATCGAGACCTATTACTCAAGGTATGCGCCGTTTGGCTCGGATACAACCATAGACACGGAGATGAGGGTCGTCTTCTCCCTGGATGATGGCGGCAAGTACCAGCTCCAGGGCTACATCGACCGGCTCTCCCGCAGCGGGGACGGCATTTATCACATTCATGATTACAAGACCTCGGCCCACCTGCCGGGCCAGAGCGACGCCGATAGCGACCGTCAACTGGCCCTGTACCATATCGGCGTCAAGAGGAGATGGCCGGACATCCAGCAGGTCAGGCTGGTGTGGCACTACCTCGCCTTCGATCGCGAGCTTGTATCGGCCCGTTCCGATGACACCCTTACCGAACTGGCCACCGGTACCAGAAAACTCATTGATGACATCGAGACTGCCACAGACTTTCCTCCCGGGGAGTCCCGTCTTTGCGAGTGGTGCGAGTACCCGGACCTCTGCCCCAGGAGGAAGCACCTTTATATGGTGGAGTCTCTGCCCGTAAACCAGTACCTCAAAGAGCCTGGAGTCATCCTGGTGAACCGGTTCGCCGAACTGAAGGACAAGGCGGCGGAGATAGGCGAGGAGATGGACCTGGTCAGGGATGCCATTGTGGACTATGCCAAAAGGGAGCAGGTAACAGCGATAAAGGGCAGCGGCAGCCAGGTAAGGATTAAGTTCGACAAGAAGCTCAGGTTCCCCGGCAAGAACGACGAAGGGCGTAGGGAACTGGATGCCGCTATAATCCGGGCTGGCAAGTGGATGGAAGTATCGCAACTGGACGCAACGGCCCTCTCCCGTGCTATAGAGAAAAGCGCCTGGGATGAGAGACTTATTAATGCTGTATTGAGCCACGGCCGGATTGAAGAGACCAGCACGGTATTCATGTCGAAGGTGAAGAACAATGATGAATAGCGGTGCATTGCCCGGCTGATAAAGAATTTCCAAATTCTTTAATTAAACAGGATGCCCTAACGTCATAAATATCTTGACAGCCAACATCCTCAAGATTTATAATTGTCCTATTACATCGGCAAACGGTTGCCGATGTCTTATTCCTCTTTACCTGTGGAGGCAATATGAAAAGAATATATCCTCGTGAAGAAGTGTGTATCGCTTGCCGTCTGTGTGAGGTCCACTGCCTGGTAGCTCACTCCAAATCTAAGGACATTATCAAGGCATATAAACGGGAGACCCCCAGGGCTTTGCCCCGTATCCGGATGGAGGCTAAAGGCGCTGTTTCTTTTGCCGTTTCTTGCCGGCACTGCGATGAGCCATCATGTGTACATGCCTGTCTTACCGGAGCGATGAAGAAAGATCCGGTCACCGGTATTGTCACAGTTGATACCGAGAAGTGTGTAGGTTGCTGGACCTGCGTTCTGTTTTGTCAATATGGAGCTATCAATCCGGATATTGAGCGTGGTGTGGCAACCAAGTGCGATTTATGCCCGCATCTTAAAGAGCCTGCCTGTGTAACTAATTGCCCCAACGAGGCCCTGTTACTTATAGAGGAGCCGTCCCATGTCTAAATATCTTATTATCGGCAATTCAGCCGGGGGCATCGGCGCTGCGGAGGCAATCCGCGAAGTGGACAAAGTCGGGGCTATCACTATCGTCTCGGATGAGCCTTATCCAGCTTATTCACGTCCTTTAATTTCGGAATACCTTTGCGGCGAGCGGAATCTGGAAGGTATGCTTTACCGTCCATCGGATATGTACTCCCGTAATCACATTGAGACTCACCTGGGAAAAAAGGTAACTAAACTGCACCTGGAAAGTAAACAGGTAGAGTTAGAAACGGGTGAAAAGCTCAATTGGGAGAAGTTACTCCTGGCGACCGGTGGGACGCCTATTGTTCCGGCAATGGAGGGGATGGGCAAGAGAGGTATCTTCACCTTCACTGCCCTGGACGATGCCAAAGCTATTGAGAAGCTAAAGGGACAGGCAAGAAGGGTGGTAGTAATCGGTGGCGGCCTGATCGGGATGAGTGTAACTGAAGCCCTGGTGAAGCTGGGGCTGGAGGTATCGGTGGTGGAACTGGTTGACCGCGTCTTGAGCGCTATCCTGGATGAGCCGGCATCACGCCTGGTAGAGGCGGCCCTGAAAAGCGCTGGAGTTAAGTTGTTTACCGGGAAAACAGTTAAGAAAATCCTGGGCAGGGGTTCTAACGAAGAGGTAGTGGGTGGGGTGGAGCTATCCGATGGGCAAAAACTGGATTGCGACCTGGTTATTGTAGCTATAGGCGTAAGCCCCCGAACGCAACTGGCAAAAGATACAGCTATAAAACTGAACCGGGGCATTGTGGTAGATAACTATATGTCCACAAATTCCCCCGGTGTTTATGCCTGTGGTGACGTCGCCGAGGCTTATGACTACATCTACGGCGCCTACCGTTTGACCCCTATCTGGCCTAATGCCTACATGGGGGGGCGGGTGGCTGGATACAACATGGCCGGGAAGGTAACCGAATATCAAGGTGGAACCAATGCCAACTCATTAAAGTACTTCGGCCTTCCCATAGTAACAGCCGGTATGGTGAACCTGCCCTCTAAGGACGGCTATGAGATCATCTCTTCGGCTGACGGCAATATCTATAAAAAGATTGTTATTAAAGACGACCGTATCATGGGTATTGTGTTCATGGGAGATATTCAGCGGTCGGGCGTAATCTTTGGACTGATGAGAGAGGGCGTAAAGGTAACTTCTTTTAAGGATAATTTGCTATCGGAGAATTTTGGCATTAGCTGTTTTCCGGACGAAATGAGAAAAAATAAGCTCCAGAGACAAGGTGGGAAGTAACGATGAAGAATTTACACCTGGTTCAAAATCCTAACCGTGACGACAAGGTCATGGATGCCTGCGGACTATTCGGTATGATGGATACTTCGGGTAAACGTTTCTCCGGGCAGGATATTATCCGGGCTATGACCAATATGCATGACCGGGGTAACGGCTTAGGCGGCGGGTTTTCAGCCTATGGCATCTATCCGGATTACCCTGAGCACTATGCGTTTCATATTATGTTCATGACAACAAAATCAAAACAGGAGACCGAGGAATTTTTAAAAAGACACTTCTACTGTGTGCATGACGAGGAAGTGCCCACTCGCCGTACTAAGGGCATTACCAATCCACCTCAGCTATGGCGCTACTTTTTAGAGGTGGGAGAGCACCGCCCTTTGGATATCTCTGATGATGATTATGTGGTGGAACGGGTGATGGAAATCAATACTAAAATAGATGGCGCTTTTGTTTTTTCCAGCGGTAAGAACATGGGAGTATTCAAAGGTGTGGGTTTCCCGGAAGACATAGGCAATTTCTTCCGACTGGAAGAATACCAGGGGTATTTGTGGACCGGTCACAGCCGTTTCCCGACAAATACACCGGGGTGGTGGGGAGGCGCTCATCCCTTTAGTATTCTGGATTGGACTGTTATCCATAACGGGGAAATATCTTCCTA
>JACVQG010000335.1 GCA_015661045.1 Dehalococcoidia bacterium
ACTGAGAACTGAACAGCGGATGCGCGGGATGGTCGCTGATGTATTTGAATCGGCCAGCACCCATGGCCTGAATGCTAAGAAAATGGGCTTGACTATAAATTCCAAAGATTTACCGGTGCTTCAAGAAAAAGATGTATGGGTAATAGATCCCCTCAATTTTGATCCTGATGGGGTAGCTTTGCAGTTTACATATCACCTGGGCGCACCACATATTAACACCAAACTGGTAAAGGCCGGTGATGAGCCTCAGTCATGGTATGACCTGCTGAACGCTTCTTGGAAGGGCAAAATAGCCGCTCCTGACCCTACACTTAGCACCGGGCTATATAACTATTTACTGCCTATTACAAGCCGCGGGTTGCTGCGCCCGGGATTTGTAGAAGAGCTGGCCGCGCAGAAACCGGTTTTAGGGCGTTCCCCCAGGGATGTGGCAGATTTCCTGGCCCGTGGGGAATATCCTCTGGGTATTTCCAGCACCAGTGACTCCGCCTTTTTCATGTCTGAGGGCGCCCCGATCAAAGCACTCCCCATGAAGGAAGGCATAGTAGTCTCGGGCCTGGCAATCTCCGTGGTGAAGGATAGCCCCAATCCAAATGCGGCACGCCTCTTTGCCAACTGGCTTCTTGCTCCCGAGGGACAGCAAGTTCAGGCTAAAGCCCGGAGTAGCAGCAGTATGCGCAAGGATGTTCCCAGTTTCTTCCCCAAAGGTGCGCAAATTACGGGGAACCTGGTTAATACTACCGGCCAGGATACCGATAAGCTCTCCGACGCCTTCGCTGACAAGCTGTGGGTTGACCTATTCAAGAAGTAATCCTTGAACCGTTTTACGTCAGCCCTGCAATGCTAATTCATTTGCGGGGATACCAGAATGGGTGATAAAATGAGGACATTAACTTCCCTGAAAAGAGAGATTTGCGTATAGGTCTTCTTTCCGATACCCACGTGCCAGAGGCCAGAGAAAGCTTACCCCCTCAGGTTAAAGAAACCTTTCGTGGGGTTGATATGATTCTCCACGCTGGAGATATCTACCGCCTTTCGGTGCTGGATGAACTTCAGACTATAGCTCCTGTCCTGACAGCCCGCGGGGATGACGACCATTTCCGTCTCCTGGAGGATCCCCGCGTAAAAGAGAAGCACCTGCTAACCATAGACGGCCTGAAGTTAGGACTTACTCGAAACTTTCAAAGGTGTGCTTCTGGTGAATCCAGGCAGTACGACCTTGCCGTTCTACCGGCCCAGGTTAGGTACCGTTGGTATCCTGACCATAGAATCGGGCAAAGCCCGGGCCGAGATAATTCAACTGGTTTAGTGAGTCTTCAGAAAAATGCTGGTTGGTCTGATATCCGATACCCATATCCCTCAGGCGGCAAAATACATGCCTCCCCAGGTCAAGGAAGCCTTTAAGAATGTTGACCTTATCCTTCATGCCGGCGATATCTACCAGCTTTCGGTGCTGGACGAGCTGGAGCAGATTGCTCCTGTCCTGGCGGCCAGAGGTAATGGGGATACCAAACTTCCTCCTGACCCCCGGATAAAGGAAAGCCAGGTGCTGACTCTGGACGGTATGAGCCTGGGCATGACCCACAGTGTTGAATACCCCGAGCCGCCCTGGTGCACCATCGAGAAGGCTATGGAGCGCGAGTTCGGTGGGCCGGTGGAGATTATCGTCTCCGGGGATACCCATGTGGCCATTGTGGAGAGCTATAAAGGTATTCTAATAATCAATCCCGGCAGCCCGACATTGCCCAACGGGATGTACCAACTGGGCACCGTTGGCCTGCTGGAGATTTCTGCAGGTCGGGTTGAGGCCCGCATTATTCAGCTTCGGTAAGTCATTATCTCGAAAATACCCTTTAATCCCCTCGCCCTAAAAGGGAGAGGTAAGGGAGAGGGTGAGTGTAGCTGACTGGAAAATCCCCCTCTCTCTAAATCTCTCCCCCGATGGGGCGAGAAGTTTTGTACACTATGTTCACAGATGGTGACCATAGTGTTAACTTTCACAAACACTTGACTTTTTACATAAAATGGTACATAATAATAGTGAATCCAGAAGGAATTTAATCCTCTCAGGGGTTGGTTGAACGGGTAGCTGAGGAATCGGGGGGTAATCAACCAATCCCTGAGTTGTTTATTGACACCGTTAGTCACACTCACACTATTCGCTACGCTGAGGGCAAGTTTATTCCTCTTTCCCCTGAAGGGCTTTGCCCTAATCCCGACTTGTCGGGACGCTGGCACCCTGAACGAAGCGAAGGGTCTGGGGTAGGGAACAACCAGATACGAAGTGACGCCACACCCTGAGATTCTTCGCTACGCTCTAGAATGACAATTGAGTCAAAGCCAATCAAGGTAAAGTAGATTTTATTCGTTGCTAAAAGCGCCCTCTAATGTTAAACTCTGGCTATGGGCGCTTTCCTGATTTTACGTATGGCAGATTGAAAATGGCAGATACAGATAAGACTATCACTGCAAACCGCAGAGCCTACCATAACTACCAGATCCTCGAGACAGTGGAGGCTGGTATTGCTTTGCTGGGCACAGAAATTAAATCCCTCAGACTGGGCCGGGTAAGCCTGGGAGAGGCATATGCCCGTCCGGAGAAGGGGGAGGTTTGGCTGTGGAATGTCAATATACCCCGCTATGATTCCGGCGGATATATGAACCATGACCCGATGCGGCCCCGGAAGCTGTTGCTCCACAAGGGACAGATTCTTTATCTGGCAGGCAAGGTATCGGAGAGGGGTTTCACTATTGTCCCTCTGAGGCTTTATTACAAGAAGGGCCGTGTAAAGGTGGAGTTGGGGCTGGCCCGAGGGAAAAAGCAATACGACAAGCGTGAGACGATAAAAACAAAAGAGGCAGGGCGCGAGATGGACAGAGCATTAAAGAGCGCTAACAGGTGATATAATAGTATTGAGGGGACGATAGGGCTCGACAGTGGATGAGCTACCCGGGATTGCAGGCCGAGATCGCCATCATCTCGTTAAACGGTGGCAAAAAAAGTAACTGGCGAAAAAGCCTACGCTTTCGCTGCCTAACTAGGCAGTGACATCCACCTCAACCCCACCCCGACGGGTTGGGGCTGGGTGACGAAATGCCGGGGTGCGGCAGGTCAGACGCCGATAAGGACTGCTTAAGACTCATCGGCTGGCGTTTACGGACTCAGCCAGTTAAGGCCGTAGATGTAAGATAAAAAATTGGCTAAGCTTGTAGTACATTCTGGGGGCTTTCCTCTGGACGGGGGGTTCAATTCCCCCCCGTCTCCACCAACGGAATCTATAAGCGCCGCCCCAACATTTCGGGGCGGCGCTCTTTGTTTATAACATCTGTAGGGTGGGTGAAACCCATCACACCGCTATAATCCCCGTAATGGTGGGTTCGCTCACTATAAGAGGGTTTTTACCAGTACTCTCCGAAAGTCTTTTTACTTATAAATAACTCTATTACCGTACTATAACGTTCGCTTAACCCACCCTACTTCTTTCCCATTCTGTTGTATATACCCTTCAAATCCCGTTCAAAATCCTCCATGTCCTGCGGCTCTGGCCAGCGTCACCGTATTCTCACGATAACGATTGGCCGCGTATTGCAACTTCCACTCACGGATGCCAGTATAGAGCAGCCGGCGGAGGGCGGTGGACCTGTCTATGTGTTCCGTTTCCTCGATCCTCTTTAGCTCCGCTATCAGGTCGGGCGGCACTCTAGATGCTATTAACACTTCCTTTGTCATTTTCTCACCTCACTAGCTTGCCTTATAATCCTGGCCACCAGGTCGGGTGAAACCCATGCTACCTTGCTTACCTTCTCCAGAAACTCAATCAATTCGTCGTAGGATACAAGTTTATGGAGAAAAGCCTCATAAACCACGCCGACTGTGCCAATATGGGCAACACCCATACCTACAGCTACAGTCCTGGCCTCTTTCTCGTCCAGGATGGCGATGGCTTTTCGCTGCTTGGCTACGGACAATATGCCGGCCTCTCCCCAATGAATGCGGCCCTCAGTCATCAGACGCTCCGCCAGAGCATTTTCAGTGGACGTCAACCTTACCGTGGTGAACCGTAGCTCTCTAGTAGTCCCTTCCAGGTAAGCGGCATCTGCGGCGCCCATCGCCTTCCCTTTAACAACTGCTTCGTCCCAGACCCAGGGGGTGACCAAAACCTGCCCGTAGAGCCGGGGTAATAGCTCCACTCGCTCTATCTTAGATAGTATAATCAAGGGAGACGCATCCGGTACGCAAGCCATAGTTAATTTTCGCCTCTCAGCCAATGTTAACATATTAATTATTTGTTTACAAGAGAAAATTCCACGCCCTTGAACCGCAACCGCAAAAGGTGTATAAGTAGTGTTGTTAAAAGCATTTGTTAGTAGAACAGTTTTGGATCATTAGTATTCGTGCCGAAGGTGGACCATGGCAAAGGCTCTCCGCAGGATAACAGCCGAGGAATTCGCAAGGCGTTTGAAGATGATGACTGAGGGACCCGATAAGCGGTTCTCAATCTTCCTTGGGGCCGGCTGTTCGGTTTCCTCCGGTATCCCTGCAGCGGGCGATCTGGTAAAAGAACGTTGGTTGCCGCGGCTCTGCGCCGTTTGTGATCCGGATTGCAAGGACATGGACACCTGGGCCAGTGCGAGATTTAAGGATTATGACCCCAAAAACCCTGCCGCTGTGTATGGCGCCGTCATGGAAGAGCTATTCCTTTCCCCCGACGAGCGCCAACGTGAAATAGAGGACCTCTGTGATGGTAAGTTCCCAGGGTTTGGCTATGCAGTCCTCGCCAGCCTGGTTGCCATGCAGGGCGGGCACTTGAATGTGGTTCTCACCACGAACTTCGACGATTTAATGGCTGATGCACTCTACCTTTTCAGCGCGGCCAGACCACTCGTAATCCATCACGAGTCTCTGGCCAGTTACATCCGTCCCACACGCACTCGCCCTCTCATAGTGAAGTTACATGGCGACAACCGCCTGTCTCCACAGAATACCGCCGATGAAACGAACACTCTTCAAAACGCTCGGCGCCTTGGCGATGGGTGGCGCGGTGGCGTTCCTGTTGCCCGCCTGCTCG
>JACVQG010000049.1 GCA_015661045.1 Dehalococcoidia bacterium
TAGACATGGATGGTGGAGGCAGGATCTATTGCCTGATGACCGATAATGACCCCAACCAGGTAAAGGTGGAAATGCCTCTGGAAATGACCTTCCGTCGCCTCTATGAAGGTGCGGGCTTCCACAACTATTTCTGGAAATGCCGGCCAGTACGGTAAATAAACTTCGGGAACAGGTCTAAGTCATTATCCTAAAAATAATCGTTTGTAATCTCCTCTCCCCATCGAGGGCTCGGTACAGGATATTTTTGAACGGGAGAGTCCAGAGAGGGCAGAGCCCTCTTTTGGCAGGGTCTTAGGGGTGTCCCCTAAACAAAAGAATCTCTGGGCGGGCGGGTGGGAAAGAAGATGTTTTCATTTACTGTACCAGCCAAGACGCCACAACTGTCAGGAGGTGGAAACTAATGTTCTGCTGGCACCATAGCGATGAAAAGCGCCTTAGAAAGCTACTCATACACGGGTGGGTTGATTGCCCCAATGTGAATTTCCTCGCCAAACATCAGCTTCGCCGAGGAAATGCGTTACGGATTAGCGTCAAAGTCCGTAACGAACCGCGCGGACGAATACTAGTATTCGCTGAGTTGGATAGTGACACGCCCTTTCCACTCCAAACGCCTCTCCACAAGGACTACCCGTTCGCGGTGAATTTGAAATCGATCCAGATACTTAGCGGGGCAAAGTTGTGCGACACTTATCGCACCAGCCGTCCACCACCAATGAATCCGAGCCATCTGGTTGAGGATAAGTGATAATTATCAAATATTTTTTGACTAACTCAAGACGTAATAATATCATACATACAATCTTTTTCAGGCAGGCATTTTAATGGAAATAGCCCCAGGCATCCATAGCATCCCATCCGTTGAGAAACGGCGGCCCGGCCTCTATCCTTCTAACGTATATCTACTGCTGGGACCTGAACCCGTTCTCATCGATTCGGGATTATCTAAAGAGAAAATAGTGGCCCCACGCCTACGTTATCTGGAAGAAATGAAAGTCCGGCCCCGTTATATTCTTATAACTCATGGCCACCCCGACCACTGGGGCGGGGCGGTGGAGATAAGCAAAGCTACAGGGGCAAAAATACTGGCACATCCGGCGGAGAAAAAGCCCCCCGAAGGCACCCAGCCTGTCAAGGATGGATTCAAGATAGAACTGGGCAACTGGACAGTCCAGGCTATCCATACGCCCGGCCACACGCCCGGCAGCATTTGCTATTGGATACCCCAGCTAGGGGCCTTATTCACCGGAGATTCTGTCCTGGGCATCGGCACTACTGTTATCCGCCCCAAAGAGGGAGATATGGGCCAGTATGTATCCTCCCTTCAAAAGCTGCTTCCTTTACCCCTGAAAGTTATTTACCCGGGCCACGGCCCGGTGGTGAACTCGCCGCTGCCCAAAATTGAGGAATTGATTCGGCACCGCCAGGAGCGGGAATTACAGGTTATAGAATGCCTGAAACGGGGAATATCAGGGCCAGACGAACTTGTAGCAGACATCTATCCCGAGGTCTCTGGACGTATAAAGAAGATGGCCCGCGAACAGGTGATGACGCAACTGGCCAAGCTACAGCGCGATGGCAAGGTAGAAAAAAAGGGACGGAAGAAAGAGGAGATAAGATATCTCCTTATTAAATGACCGGCGGGCAATTCACCAATTGCCCACACTATGCTGATATACCTGCCTGATGGTATTTGAGTATTTAATACGCCAATCAACAATGATAAAGTGGTTTCGAAACTGGTTGTGCCGTAGTATGGCGAAAACCCCCTATCCCCCTTTACGTAAAGGGGGGTGTCTAAATGCGTCTCAGGCGCATTTAGACAGGGGATTTCGTATGTTACCATGATAATGTCACTTTGTTTATGATCACAAACCCTGGGTATAGTTAAAATAGCTTATCCATAATATCTTCCAGGAGGCGCTATTATTATGTCAACTGCAAAGGAGGTATCCCTCCTCCAGATTTTCCCGAAGACATCTCAAATCAAAAATAACCACCTGTTCATAGGTGGTTGTGACTGCGTGGAGCTAGCCGATAAATTCGGCACCCCCCTCTATGTTTTTGATAAAACCTCTCTTCTGAACCGCTGTGAGGAATTCAAAAAGGAGTTTGGCAGCCGTTATCCGAACAGCCTTGTTTGCTATGCTTCCAAAGCCTTTACAAACCGTCCGCTGGTTACAATATTAAAAGATACCGGTGTAGGCTTAGATGTCGTCTCCGGCGGAGAGTTGTCCATAGCCCAATCGGCTGGCTTTCCACCAAAGAATGTATATTTCCATGGCAACAACAAATCGGAGGCAGAGTTAAAACAGGCTGTAGAATGGGGAATCGGGAGGGTGGTAGTAGATAACTTTTATGAAATCTCCCTTCTGGAGAAGGTTGCTTCAGAGCAGGGTAAAACACAGGATATCCTGTTGCGGCTCTCCCCCGGCATAGACCCGCATACCCACCGGCTCACCTCTACCGGCGTAGTAGACTCCAAGTTCGGCTTCCTCATGGCCCACGCCGAGGCAGCAGTGATTGCGGCCCTTAAAGCACCCCATCTGCGTCTTTTAGGCCTTCACGCTCACCTGGGCTCGCCCTTGTTCGATGTGGAGCCATACCTGGAAGCCATCCCCCTGCTGCTGAACTTTGCCGCTGACATGAAACGGAAGCACGGATTCCGTCTTGAGGAATTCAGCCCTGGCGGCGGCTTCGCTATAACCTATGTCCGTGAGCGGCCCGCCCCACCTATCTCTTACTACGCCGAGGCCATAACCTCAGCTATTAAGGCACAGGTCCAAAAATCAGGACTGGACCTGCCCAAACTGACGGTGGAGCCAGGGAGAGCCATAGTCGGGTCAAATGCCATTGCCCTTTACCGGGTTGGAGCCAGCAAGGATATACCGGGCATCCGCAAATACGTTTCCGTGGATGGTGGCATGGGCGACAATATACGGCCTCCCCTTTATGAAGCCAAATACGAGGCCCTGGTCGCCAACAAGGCTTCCGAGCCGGTAACCGAGAAAGTAACTCTATGCGGTAAATACTGTGAGTCCGGCGACATCCTGATAAAAGATATAGACCTGCCACCGCTTTCGCCTGGCGATATCATAGCTATGCCCAGCATGGGTGCGTACTCCATTCCGATGGCCAGTAACTATAATGCCTCTTTGAAACCAGCCATCGTGTTAGTAGAAAATGGCAAGGCCACCTTAATGCGCCGGCGGGAGACCTACCAGGATTTGATAGATAAGGATGAATTTTAGTTACATCACCTCAATTTTCCCCTCTCTGTAAACGGAGAGGGGGCCAGGGGGTGAGGTCACAAAGATTGTTTTTGAGAATTAATATATAATACATGTATGTGGCAGGTTTTAGGACAGGCTAGGGCCATAAGATTTCTGGAAAATAGCATCGCCCGGGGCGAACCAGCTCACGCATATTTGTTGACGGGGCCTCCCCATGTCGGTAAAATGACCCTGGCCCGGAACTTTGCTCAGGTATTAAACTGCTCCTCCCCCCAGGCACCCTGCGGACAATGCCCTTCATGCACCCGTATCGCCTCCAGTAAGTATAGCGATGTTCAGGTGATAATCCGCCTGAAAGACGAAAAGACCGGCCGTTTTAAAAGAGAGATTAGCATTGATCAGATGCGGGATGTGCAGAAGGCTGCCCAGTTCCCCCCCTATGAAGGCAAGTTCAAGGTCTTCATCATTGACGGCGCTGAATGGCTATCTTCGGAGGCTGCTAACTGCTTTCTCAAGACACTGGAGGAGCCGCCCGCCCGGGTAATCTTTCTCTTACTGACGGCTAAAGAGTCCGGTGTTTTGCCAACAGTAGTTTCCCGCTGCCAACGGTTGGAACTCCATCCTATGCCCTCGAACCAGGTGGAAGAGACCTTGATAACGCAAGGGGTGGATAAATCCCAGGCGCAGTTATTGGCCCATCTTAGCCAGGGTTGCCTGGGCTGGGCGCTTCAGGCTAAAATAGAGCCTCAGCTTTTACAACAAAGGCAGGAGAAAACTGACCTTTTCCGGCAGTTGGCTAAATCTGGCTATGAGGTCCGTTTTGGCGTCGCTGCCGAGCTGGCGGTCCAGTTTGAACGTGAACCTGAACAGGTAAACACTGTTTTGGAGACCTGGGGCATGTGGTGGCGGGACCTCCTGCTGATAAAGGAGAGGTGTCACAAATGGGTAGTGAACGTTGATCAAATGGCTGAACTGGAACAATCCGAAGCTAATGTATTCTCAGTGACACAGATTAAAGGAGCCATCAAGAATATTCAATTAACCATCCGATACCTGCGGCAAAATGCTAACCCGAGATTAGCTCTTGAGGTACTGATGCTAAGCATACCCCTCCCACTCCCGGCCTGAGGGGAATCCTATTGAAAGGTTAAATAACAATAATAAAGAAAGGACGGTTTTTTCTTTTCGGAAGAGAATCCTCCATGCCCCAATGTATTGGGACATGGTAAAGGATGAAAATAGACTGCATTGTCATTCTGGAGCGAAGCGAAGAATCTCAGGGTGGGAGTGGAATTCACCCTCACCTAACCTCTCCCCTCAAGGGAGAGGAAAATATAAAGGTTTATTTTCGCGGGAATATCTTCCGGGAAGTGAAGAATAAAATTCTATGGCAGAAGTGATAGGGGTCCGCTTTAAGCGGGCTGGTAAGATCCATTATTTCGATCCGGCAGGCAACCAATTTAAAGTTGGTGACCAGGTAATAGCCGATGAGGGACGCGGACCGGAGATAGGCCGGGTAGTCCTGATACCATCCCAGGTAATTTCCAGTGATATTACTGAATCTCCGAAACCTATAATCAGGCCGGCTAAAGAAGAGGATTTAAAGCAAATACAGGCTAATAAAGAGAAGAACATGGATACCTTAGTTAAAGGTAGAGAACTTCTCGCCCATTCCCGTCTGCCCATGAAGTTCCTGAGCGTGGAATCTACTTTAGAATCCGACCGTTACACCTTTTACTTTACCGCTGAAGGTAGAGTGGATTTCCGGGACCTGGCCAAAGAGCTTAGTACGGTATTAAAAGCCAAGGTTGACCTGCGCCAGGTAGGCCCGAGGGATGAAGCCAAATTATTAGGAGGTTATGGGCATTGTGGACGCCAACTTTGTTGCGCTAACCACCTCACAGAATTTACACCTGTCTCCATCAAGATGGCTAAAGAACAGGAGCTTTCCCTTAACCCGACGAAAATATCGGGTTTATGCGGCCGGCTGTTATGCTGCCTGGCATATGAAATTGAGCAGTACCGCTTAATGAGGGCGAGGCTACCCAAAAAGGGCCAGCACGTTAATTCGCCTCAGGGCCCTGCCGTTGTTCTGTATAGCAACCCGCTGACAGAGACAGCTATTGTCGAGTTAGAGACTAAAGCAGTAGTAGAATATCCGGCCACACAGCTCACACTCATACCCCCCGCTTCAGAAAACAAGATTTCCGGTTCTAAGGTAAACTGAATTACTAATGGTTTTAAAATAAAATGGACTACGAAACCATTACCCGGGGCTGTCCGAAATTGTCATTCTGGAGCGAAGCGAAGAATCTCAGGGCTGGGGGCGTTTTCGGGCAGCTTTTACAGACTATTATGAGACCATTAGTAACTTAACGTATCTTCAACCGCCGGATATGGCGCCGCGGTGGGTAAGTTTTATTGAGGGACAAATTTTTCCCACTGGGGATAAGTACGGAGGTGATAGGGGGAAACGGTGAACCCAATTGGCCGTGGCATCGTCGGTTGATGAAGCAACTTCATTCCAGCTTCAGAGGGTGTCCGGCCAGCTTTATGATGGTTGCATGGTATACAGGCGCTGACAATATTTTGCCAGGTATGTTCTCCACCCCTGGACCGTGGTATAACGTGGTCGAGGGTCAAACTGTGGGACTCTTTGCCGCAATATTGACACACAAATTTGTCCCTGAGAAACACCTGAAGGCGTGTTAGTTTATGCTGAGGGCGTGGACGTTTAACCTGGTGACCCAGGCGAATAACCGAAGGCAATGGAAATACTGAATATACGGTACGGATTTCTCCAAGCCCATTCTCCAGTAGCTCCGCCTTACCCTCGAGCATAAGAACTAAAGCCCGCTTTGCCTGGCAAATATTAAGAGGCTCATAGTTCTGATTGAGAACCAGAACATTTGAATTAAGCATTGGATTTTCTGATTGTTAGGATAGCCCTGTAATTCCAAAAAGTCAAGTTCAAATCCGTTTTGTCCTATCTGGGAGTCCATGTTAGAATATGCATAGAGCAAAATGAAAGTTGAGGTGGTGAATGGCTAAACCTGTTAAGATTCTGCTTATTACCCTCTCCCTTATCCTGTTGGTAAGCGTCTCGTTTGGTTCCGGGATTTTAATATCCCAGCGAATAACTGCCGCCCATCCCTACCTGTCTACCCCCCGGGATGTCCCCAAATCTATGGAGGCAGCGTGGGAGGTTTGGACGCTCCTTACCACAGAATATGTAGAAAAACAGAACCTGGACACCAAAAAGATACAACAAGGGGCTATAAAAGGCATGATGGATGCCCTTAAAGACCCCTATTCTTCCTATCTTGACGCCGAGAACAATAGGTTAGAGACGTCTAACCTGCATGGTAGTTTCGAGGGTATAGGCGCCCAGGTTGGAATGAAAGAAAATCAGTTGATTGTGATAGCTCCTATCCCTGATACCCCGGCGGAAAAAGCCGGAATCAGACCTGGCGATGCCCTCCTGGAAATAGAAGGTCAATCTACAGCAGGTTTAAGCCTCGCAGAGGCAGTTATTAAAATCCGGGGACCAAAGGGAACACCGATAACATTGTTAGTGCGTCATGAGGGTAAGACTACCTCCGATTCCATCACTATAGTCCGGGCCGAGATAAAAGTGAAAAGTGTCCGCTGGCAACCCAGGGGAGATGTGGCCCATATACAGATATTCCAATTTTCAGGGGATACCGGCCGAGAACTTAACCAGGCGCTGGATGAAATAAACCGCCAGGGTTCGAAACAAATTGTACTGGATTTAAGGTCTAACCCCGGTGGTTTACTAACCGAGGTTGTGGCTGTAGCCAGCCAGTTTCTTAAAGAAGGCCAGACGGTATTGTACACAGTGAATAATCAAGGGGAGCGAAGGGAAATGAAAGCTAGCGCCGGGGGGAAAGCTCAAGAACGACCAATTGTAATCCTTGTGGATAGCCACAGCGCCAGCGGCAGCGAGGTTTTATCCGGGGCGCTCCAGGACCATAAACGGGCCCTGGTTATGGGAACAAAGACCTTCGGTAAAGGCAGCGTCAACATGCTATTTCCTTTAAGAGATGGCTCCGGTCTTTACCTGACAACTGGCCGATGGTTAACCCCTAATGGACGCCCTATAGAAGGCAAGGGCCTCGACCCCGACGTCGAGGCTGTTACCAAACCCGAAGACCGCGCTTCCGGGAAAGACCCGGCCCTGGACCAGGCGCTGGAATATTTAAAGGGTTTAAAGACGGCTATGATCCCTTCCATCCGTTAAAATAAACTTTTTTGTAGCTATTATTGAAAACCCAATTGACAAACCGCTCAAGTAACAGTAGAATTCGGCGGTTGTATTAAAGGGTGATGCAAAAAATAAACCTTATCTTTGGCATAATATCGCTGGTCATAGGTTCAGGTCTGGTTATAGCGTCAGTTTACGAAGGAATTAAACCCCTGGGACTGGTTTTGGGGGGTCTCCTGTTCATAAACGGATTGGTCAGACTATGGTTAACCAGACAGCGCAAAGCTTTAAATTTGTGAAACACATATGGGAACGCAAGCCGGGTGACCGTGTAATCCACCTTCACCGGCCCCAGCGCTATCGTCTACGGCGCGTCCTTGGCGTTCCCGGCCTGTGGGCAACAGGCTATGGAGATGTAGGCTCTTCCATATATTATGCACTGGGCATTGTAGCTTTGGTCGCAATGGGGGCTACGCCCGTTGTTCTTGGAATAGCTGGCATCATCTTTGTTTTCAATGCACTTACCTACGCAGAGGGTGTGTCCATGCTCCCCGAAGCAGGTGGTTCGTCCAGTTTCGCCCGGCATGGGTTCAATGAGCTAATTGGTTTCATCGCCGGGTGGGCTCTGGTCTTCAGTTACGTCGTAACTATCGCTATATCCTCTTTTACCATCCCTTCCTATCTGGGCTACTTCTGGGAACCTTTCAAGCAATCACAAGTCCTGGGGGTTGCCGTATCCATGGGTATAGTGCTTTTTTTGACGGCGCTTAATGTGCTGGGAGTAAGAGAGAGTACACTTTTTAGTTTATCCATGGCTATACTTGATGTAATCACTCAGGTTTTCCTGATATTCCTCGGAATGGTATTCCTCTTTGACCCCCACCTCTTGGCCCAAAATGTCACCTTGTATTGGCCTGAGACCCACAATTTTATCTTTGGCATTGCAGTAGCCTCCATTGCCTTCACTGGCGTTGAGAGTGTCTCTCAACTGGTAGAGGAGACCCGCCACCCCCAGGTGCGTGCGCCACGAGCCTATATCGCCATGATGTTTACCGTACTTATATTATTTGCTGGGATCTCTCTGGTCGCATTTTCGGTAATGACTCCTCAGCAATTAGCCACCGACTGGGCAACTGACCCGGTCGCCGGTATAGCTGCCAACCTGCCGGAGAGGCTTGCGCAGTCGCCTCCGTCCGACCCTGCGCTTAACATACTATATATCTGGTTTGTGAACGGTCTCCGACATGTGTTGCCCTTTCTCGTCGCTATTCTTGCAGCGACTATTTTGCTCATTGCGACCAACGCCGGGATATTGGGCATATCACGGCTTTCTTTTTCTCTTAGTGAGCACCGGGAGCTACCAAGCGTCTTTAAGCGGATACACAGTAAGTTTAAAACACCATATGTAGCCATACTTGTTTTCTCTGGTGTGGCAATACTCCTGCAACTCCCCGGGCTTTTTTCGCCCAATATCTTTACTATCCTGGGTGGACTATACGCCTTTGGCTCCTTAGCCACCTTTGCGTTAGCCCACGCCTCCATCCTCAGCTTACGCTGGCGACAGCCAAACCGGCCCCGGCCTTTCAAACTTACCTGGAGTATCCGGGTAAAAGGGACGGAGTTGCCTGTAACAGCGATCCTGGGGTTGATAAGCACTTTTGGTATATGGGTGGTGCTGATAATCTATCAACCCTACAGCAGATGGCTGGGTTTTGGCTGGATGGCCCTGGGGGTAGGAGTCTATTTCATCTACCGCCGTCATGCCCACCTTCCAATCCTGCGCATGGGCAAGAAACTGAAAGGCATAACCAAAGCAGGCTAAAAGCAACCCACCAGTGAGGATTGTCTCCTGGAACCTCATTGCGGGGTATTGCTAAAGCGTTTATAATGAGGGCATGGACTTCCGTAACATATTAGTACCGGTAAACGGCACACCATCGGATGCGGAAGCTTTGAGATTGGCCTGTAAACTGGCCAGAGAAGCTAAATCTAAAATACTCGTTGTTTACGTAGTGGAAATACGCCGTAGTTTACCTCTGGATGTCCGTCTGGATACAGAGATAAGCAAGGGAGAGGATACTCTCACCCGGGCAGAGCAGGTGGTTGAGGAAGAAGAGTATCAGGCGGAGGCTGCTCTGCTCCAGGCCCGGGAAGTAGGCCCCGCTATAGTCGAAGAAGCTGTAGAGCGCGAAGCTGATGTTATTATTATGGGGTTTGGATATAAGAGCCGATTTGGTGAGTTTAGCCTGGGTGACGCTGTCCCTTATGTGTTGAAAAACGCAAATTGCCCGGTAATTCTATACCGCTTACCCACAAAAAAGGCTAGTCAAAGGCTGGATACGGAGCAAAACTCTTGAAAGTCGTTATTATGGGTTGTGGCCGGGTTGGCGCTCAAATAGCCTCGATTCTGGATACAGAAGGACACGAAATCACAATCCTCGATATGGACTCCCGCAGCTTCCGGAGGCTGCCCCCCACTTTTGGAGGTGTCGCCCTCCTGGGAGACGGGACCGACCAGGCATCCCTGAAAAAATCCGGCATAGAGGAAGCAAACGCTTTTGTGGCGGTAACCCAGGGGGATAATCGCAATGTGATGGCTGCCCAGATTGCAAAGCATAT
>JACVQG010000050.1 GCA_015661045.1 Dehalococcoidia bacterium
GCCCCGCTGAGTATCTTCAGGATAGCTATTACTTTCCGTTTAACTTCGGTGGCGTCATTAGTGATTATCATAGATGTTCATTTTCCTTCGACAATAGACCTCTGCCATCTCTTCTCCCCCATCAAAGGCTCTGTACACGACACTTTTTGGAAGGGGTTACACGGTTGTCATTGCTCAGAAAATAGGCAAATTCCCGATTGTCGTAGGGTCAGGTTTTTAACCTGACCGCCTGGGCGGGCGGGTTCGAAACCCGCCCCTACATTAAAAATATATCTATTTTCATACTTCATAGTGCCCAGTGCAACTGAGCATGGGCGATTTCCTCGAAAAGAGGCACCGTAACCTCATCTCCCCATCGAGAGCGAAGGGATATACGTGGGCAGTCCCGAATAATCGGGACTGCCCAATGTAATCACTTACAGGCTTTTCCGCTATTTGTCCAGGAGCTTTTTAATAGTTTCCCGGCTGCTTTCCCAGATGGGTTTCATTCCCATAACAGCAGCGGAGTGTTCAGTTAAAGGCTCCACATCGCTTCTATCCAGCAGATTCAGTTTCCACTTCCGGCAGCCTGCCATTAATTGTTTAAGGCCAGTACCGATTCGATCGGTGAAATAGGTGTAGACACCTACCGCCGGCCAGGGGATGTCTGTACCCAACACTTTCCCATTCCCATTATGGCTCTTAAGTTCTGTTGCCGCGATAAAGAACTGCTCCGGGCGCTCACCATACATCGAGCTAAAGTTCTTCGGCAGGTTGCCTTTATTGAACAGCTCTACAAAATAATCAGATTTCATCGCTGCGGTAAGAGGCGACCGCGCCATAGCTATAGCCTTGATATATGGGCCATGCCCATCGCCAAGGTTGCTAAGAGCAATAGCTTTAAGGATCTGGGTCTCATTAATAAAACCACCGGCAAATGCGATATCGGGTATATACTTACCCTTTTTAGCTAAAATCTCTATCCCCTGGAGTATCTGGGCCAGCAAATAAATAGTGGGCGTAGAGCATTCCTGCATCATCGGGACAGGGCTCATACCCGTGCCGCCGCCGCCACCATCGAATGTTAGTAAGTCGATCTTAGCTTCGGAAGCGCATTTCAAGGTAAAAGCTACCACCGCTGCATTATAGCCGCCGGTTTTCAGGAAAACCTTTTTGGCGCCCTGTTTCCGTAACCAGGCAATATCTTCAACGAAGCTCTTCTCCTCCGGCATTCCCACCCGGCTATGTCTTTCAAAGCTGTGAAATACACCACCCTTAAAAGCTTCCTGGACTGCCTTGTCCTCGGGGTCGGGCAACACTACGTAGCCCCTGTTTTTAAGCATAATGGCCCTGTCCAGGTCGAAGATTCTGACCTCGCCGCCAATAGCTTTGGCTCCCTGGCCCCACTTCCGTTCGATGATATTTACGCCCAGGCCTTTTAACGCATATATGTCTACACCGTTCCGCTGGTCTTCCACATTGGTCTGCACCACAATTTCGCCGTGCTTCCCGTCCCAGTGTTTCCTGAAGGCATTTACCCGGTACTCCAGGTCTTTGGAATAGGTTACCTTGCCTTTGGAATCGAACCTGGCATCCGGGTCCATCCCGCAAACGTTTTCACCGATAGTCTGGATGGTTCCGGAAAGAGCGGCACCCATAGCAATGGCATCCCAGTGCCGTTTGGCTACGGCGGTCGAACCTAATCCGGCTATCAGCACCGGCACTTTGAGAGGCACTCCGCCGGCGGTTACGGAAATATCTACATTGGGGAATAGCGCTTTATCCGAGTCGGCCTCAATACCCTGGGCGCCCAGAACATTAACCATGATTTGAAAGTGGGTCCAGTCCAGAAAGTAATCTTTATTAGAGGCCTGGGTGCTTTTGCCAAAATCTTCGGGGTTAGGGTAAAGCACTTCCCGGCCGCGGAACGCTGACTTGCTTATCTCGCACATGTGGCCGCATTCCCTTATACAGATGGGGCACATCCCACTTAGAGGTGAAGTGTCCTTTTGCCGGGTAACGGTTCCGGTTGTAGAACGGGCATTTTCCAGAATACCTGACATTTATTCCTCCTTTGAAATCATGGGCTGCTGGCGCCTATAATTGTTACGATAATATTACGTCAACGGCAACCCATTGCCGATTTTAACGGACGTAATTTCGTTTGTCAATAAGGGTTTTAGCTTAGGAGAATCAATCAGAGGTAGGCAAAATCTTACGATTTCCGTTAAGAGGCAAAGGCCCCAAAGAGGTTAAGTCAGACAACGCGTGGTATTAACCTTTTCCCGGTCACTTTTTACCTTTACGGTATCTTAATATCAAAATTATCTGAAAAGTTGAAGCTGCCAGGCCCACGGCATTGCCAACAGTAAATACCAGGTCGTGGATAATAATGCTGTAGACAAGATAGAAAGCCATGCCCAGCCACAGGACACCCCATGCCGTGAGTGAGAAACCGGCTACATCTTTAGTCTTCACCGTTTTTATGAGTTGAGGTACATAGAATGCCTCTACCAGTATAAAACCTATCCAGCCTAAGAATTGCAAGGTTTCACCTCTTTAGAATGGTTCAGGATGGTTTCACTCGTTCTTGGGTTGTTGTTGTGGGATTTCGCCCTAGCCAGGCGCTTACATCTTTAACTACCTGAGATAGAGGGCCGGTTTTAATTGTACATTGAGGCAAAGATTCCAGAAAGGCCCTGCCATATCTTTTGGTTCTTACACGCTGGTCCAGCAATACCATTACACCCCGGTCGCTGCGCCGCCGGATGAGCCTTCCGAATCCCTGCTTCAAGCGCAGTATCGCGAGGGGTACAGAATATTCATTAAAGCCATCGTCCATAAGCTCACAGCGGGCTTCAAAAATAGGGTCACTGGGGACTGGAAATGGCAACCGCGGAATAATAAGCAGGTTCAGGGTGTCAGCAGGGACATCTATCCCTTCCCAGAAGGAACTCGTGCCTAATAGCAGTGTATGCGGGTTGCTCTGGAAAACCCTTAGAAGTTGTTGCGGGGAGCCATCTACTCCCTGGCCCAACACCTGGATCCCCTGCATTTCCAGGCGTGACCTTACAGCTTGATGAGTGGCTTGAAGGGCAGCGTGTGAGGTAAAAAGCCCCAGGGTTCGGCCACCGGCAGCTTCGGCAAGCGCAGCAAATGCCTCACTCACACCTGCCTGATAGCCTGGCTGGCTAGGCTCAGGGATATTTCCCGGAATACATATCAGCGTTGAATTCTTATAATCGAAGGGGCTCCCCAGCACCAATTCCCTGGCAGAATCCAGGCCAAGCCTCTCTCTGCTGAAATTGAGACGTCCCTGAATGCTTAACGTGGCGCTGGTAAGCATCACAAATTTTTTACTGGAATAAAGGCTTTCGTCTAAAATTCCTCCGACCTGCAATGGTGCGCTTCCCAGACTGGCTTTTTCCACCTCGACCCGTGATGTTGCCCAGTATACGCGGCTTTTTTCAGGATTGAACACGGTATCCTTTAGTTGTTGCTCGAACCTGGCATTATCGGTAATACAGGATGTCAGCCTGCCGGCCAGACCACTGTGGAACGCTGTTTTTTGTTCGGAGTTTTCCAGACTGGAGTGGAGCTTTTCCAGCGAAACACCAAGTTGATGAAGGGCAAGGATAAGATTTTCCCCGTTCACCTCAATTTCAGACCAGCCCGGCTGGGACCTTACTGCCGGGGTCAAGCGCAGACGGCTTTCATAGTTTTGAGAGTTGCCAGGCCGGTTAGAAATAAACTGGGTCAAAGTGCGGAAAAATTGGCTGCTGCAGGAGTGAGCATCCTCCAGGTCGCTATTGGCCTGAGAGATTAATGTTTCCACATCTTTAACACGGGTAGAATTCACTTGATCCCGTTTTAAAGCAACGGCTATTTCAGCCAACAGGCCCGTTGCAGTCCCCTGTCGGCGTTTCTGGCTGATGTGATTCAAGTGTCCAACAATCTGTTCCGAAGTAACTTTCACGCCAAGTTGCTCTGTGGCCTCGTCCTCCAGGTGATGGGCCTCATCGATAATAAGGTGGTTATAATCGGGAAGGATTCGAGAACCGCTGGCCATATCTGATAGTAGCAGGGCATGGTTGGTTACCACAATGTGCGCCGACTCTGCCTGCTGGCGGGCCCTGTAGAGGAAACAATGGCCTTCGTCATAGCAATGGCAGCTTTCTTTATGGCAAGTATCCTCTCCAGCCGATACAGTACTCCAAATAGATGCCTCATTGTTAAGGAGACGGATTTCAGCTTTATCACCGGTCTGGGTATTGTTCAGCCAGATTAATGACCGGGCTAAAAAGAGGGCCTCTTCCTGGGTTAGCACCAGGCTTTGCCGCAGGGAGTCCCACCGGATAAGGCACAGATAGTTGCTCCGTCCCTTCAGGATAGCTGTTTTCAGACCGGCCAGATGGTTCAGAGCTTTTTTTAGCATGGGGATGTCTTTGGTGACCAATTGTTCTTGCAGGTTAATAGTATTCGTGGACAGCACTACCCGTGTCTGATTATCCAGAGCAAAAGTCATTGCCGGCAGTAGATACGCCATTGATTTACCGGTTCCGGTTCCAGCCTCAACTATAAGCTGTTGCTCCTGGTTTATAGCTTCAGCTATCGCCCGGGCCATCTGGACCTGTTCCACCCGGTGTTCGAATCCGGGAACAGCCGATTGAATTGAGCCGCCGGGTTCAAGCTGGCTGACCAGCGGTTCAACGTTGATGGGGATGGTAGTGGTTTTAGGTTCCAGGGGTTCTATCTCCAATTCAGAAAGCGCAGATACAGCCGGTAGTGCTAAATTTAATGAAAGTGGCGATGGGGAGATTAGAGATGGGTCAAAAAGGAGATGCCAGCCACAACCAGCCACCTTGCCCAGCCTGGCTATTTCCGTTTTTAAAAGAATTCGCAAGGTTTCTATTTTTTTCTGAAGTTCTAAGCAAACAATCCCTGTTACCGAAGCATGGTTAAGGGCCCGGTGTTCCGAGGGCAATATCAAGCCACATTGCCTGGCTACAGCGACAAGACTGTACTCCTGGGACTGCGGGAATAGCAGGCTGGCAAGGTGATATGTATCCAGTACGGGTCCTGTGGGCCTGACTCCTTTGGCTGCCAGAAAGCCCAGGTCAAAGGCCAGATTGTGGCCAACCAGTGGGGACGAACCAAGGAAAGCTGCCAGTTGAGTTGCGATACGTTCAAAAGTTGGAGCTTTAGCTAGCTCCTGGGGGGAAATGCCTGTAAGCCTCTGGATATTTTCAGGAACGGAGCGGCGGGGATTCACCAGGGTATGGAATTCATCTGTTGGCTGCCCATTTTTGAAATTGACCGCTCCGACCTCGATAATCTCATCCGTTTCAGACCGTAGGCCGGTTGTCTCCAGGTCCAGGGCAATAAAGCTATCTATCATTTTCCTACCTAGCTGCTGGTAAAGTGCCGAATCAAGTTTAGTATACCCGCCCATCCGAAAATCTCACCAAAGTTCTTGGCCGCCTTTCCTACGAACATAGCTATAAGATATTGCCACAGTGGAAGCCTGAAAGCGCCGGCAGCTATTCCTCCGATGTGGAAAGGCATGAAAGGTACAGCAGCAAAAACCATTACGGCAAACATTCCATAGCGTCTCATCCATTGCTCAAATTTAATGTAGGTGCGAGTTTCCTTTTTAACTACAACCTTGCTGCCCCAATACCCTGCATAGTAAGCGGTCAGCTCTCCCAGAGCGCCTCCCACACTGGCCCATAACGCTACCCACGTTGGGTTCCATTTGGCGGCGGCTACAAGGACCACGATTATACCGGGAGCAGGTAGGAAAATCGTAGCAGCGCTAAGAGCGGATACAAAAAAGACTATGATGTAAGCAAAGATGGCAAAATCTGCCAGGCGCTCTTTAAGGAATCCCTCCGTAAAACGGAGCAGAAAGTAAATTCCCACACTGATACCCATCAAAATAGCTATCAGTATGGCTAGATGCCACCACCTCCACTTCTCCCCCTTTTTAGGTGTAAGCGGGTGCATATTAGGCAGGTTGGAAAGGAAATCATCTATCACAGGTTTATATTAATTCCTCGTTCTGGCTATATACGCATCAAGCCTTTCCTTCTTCAGATTAGTGTATATCGTAAGCGCCTTCTCTTTATCAGGTATCATGGTGAAGAGGGCCGGGCCAGATCCAGCAAGGTGTATCGATGGTGCACCTGCACTTTCAAACCAATCCTTATACTTCGATAATCCGGGATAGACCCGAAAGGCCACCATTTCGAACACATTAAATAATAACCCATTTATGTTCCCGGCAGGCATTCCAATAGATAATATATTTTGTAAACGGGCTGTGTATTCTCCTTTTGTATAATGTTCCGAGGTCAGGTTGCTATACAGACGGGCTGTTTTCGGACCGGGAATAGGAATATCGGGTTTTAGAATGACAACCCAATGGAGCGGTAATGGAGAGAGGGGAGTTATTGACTCTCCTCGCCCCCGGGCAAGCGCCGTCCCGCCAACCATGAAGAAAGGGGCATCGCTGCTCAACTGGCTGGCCGTACATGATAATTCCTCTTGCCCCAGATTAGTACCCCACAATAAATCAAGGCCCATAAGGGTAACGGCCGCGTCGCTGCTACCACCTCCCAGCCCGGCGGCTTCCGGAATTGTCTTTTGTAACCTGATGGATACCCCTTTGTCAACCCGGTCTGTTTTCAGGCTTTCCGCAGCCCGCCATGCCAGGTTCCGAGGATTTTCCAGGTTTGGTGGAGAACACTGAAAATGTATCCCGGATGGCCTTAGCTCCAGATATATAGAGTCCCACAAATCAATTGTTTGAAGGACAGAGCGAATTTCGTGGAACCCGTCGCTTCGTTTCCCCAGCGCCTCAAGCGTGAGGTTCAATTTGGCTGGAGCCCATAGCATTAAACCAGCCTGTTCAAGGGATTGAACCAAAATCTCTCCTGATATCTAATTCACGGTTGTGTAATAGTATCTTGTGCCAGCTCGAGACCTCTGCGAGAAAAACAAGTCCACAATTTCACCCATTCTACCACACTTAAGGTCTGGGCACGGCGTTGAGGGTCAAGACCAGCTTCTTTTAAGTATATCACTGCCTCTTCAGTACTTATAGCCAGACCCTGGGCCAGCGAATTGTGAATCTGTTTGCGCGGCGAGGAGAAACCGGCTTTAACCAGCCGGAAAAAACCGGGAATTTCTGACAGGGGAATCGGCATCGTTTGTGAAGGTTCAATCCGGATTATCGCCGAGTGTATTTTAGGAGGCGGATAGAAACTCCGGGGGTGCACACGGGCAACTATACGAACCTTTCCGTAAAACTGGACGCTTACGCTGAGGACGCTCATTTGTCCAGGTCTGGCAACCATGGACCGGGCAACCTCTTTTTGAACCATAACTACCATTGATTTGGGCTTTAAATCAGCCTCCAGGAATCGACGTATTATTGCTGAAGCAACATTGTATGGCAGGTTGGCAACGACTTTGTACTGAAACGCTATAGACTCGGCGGGAAGCCCGGTCCGGGATAGTAAAAACTGAGCTATGTCTAAATTCAAAATATCAGAGGCGATTATCTGCACATGGGGAAAAGAGGCTAACACCTGTCTCAGGGATGCGGCGAGCGCTTCATCTACCTCTATGGCAAGAACCCGCCCGGCATGTTTTGCGAGTTCCCTCGTCAGGATACCCAGGCCCAATCCCAGAAGCAGCAGAGTCAAGATCCAGGAGAGCCGATGTTGTTGGTGAACAGGCCCTCCCAAGAGAGAGAT
>JACVQG010000336.1 GCA_015661045.1 Dehalococcoidia bacterium
ACTATTGAAGCAGCTATTGCCTCAGTAGTAAGACAAAACGTCGAAGTGGTAGTTGTAGTCCCTTATCTCCTGTTTCCAGGCAAAGTGTTATACGATAATATCCAACCTGCGGTTGAAAGGGCAAGAGAGAGCTATCCCCATATACAGTTCCGTTTGGCTAAAACCCTGGGTGTTGATGACAGAATGATAGATATAGCTCTTGATAGACTCAGGGAGGTGGGTGTTGTTTGCTGAAACAAAAACAAACGGGATCTTTGCAGGTAAAAAAGGAACTGCGAACCGGATTTACCACTGGCGCCTGCGCCGCCGCGGCTTCAAAAGCGGCCGCTATTGTTCTGTCAACGGGTGAAAAAGTAGATTCGGTGGAGATAACTCTTCCCGCCGGCCGGAGAGTGCGTTTCCAGATCCATAATTGTCATTTCATAGATAACGCCGCAGCCTGCTCCGTAATCAAGGATGCCGGAGATGACCCCGATGTTACCAATGGCGCTGAGATATATTCTACGGTATCGAGGACGAATGAACCCGTCATAAAAATTGAAGGTGGTGAAGGGGTGGGTAAGGTTACCCTTCCCGGATTGGGGCTGGAGATAGGCAGCCCGGCTATTAACCCGGTACCCCGCCGTATGATTACTGAGTCCGTAGCCGGGATTATTGACCCACAATCGGATAACAAAGGGGTCAGAGTCGTGATATCGGTGCCGGGTGGCAAGGAACTGTCCGGGAAGACACTTAATCCACGCCTGGGTATTATTGATGGTATATCTATCCTGGGTACTACAGGTATAGTGATACCCTATTCAACCACTGCTTTCAAGGCCTGTATCGCTAAAGCTATAAATGTAGCCGTATCCAACGGGAATACACACCTGGTGCTGACTACCGGCGCCCGGAGCGAGGCTTTCTCTCAGCATCAGATTCCTTTACCGGAGGTTGCCTTTATTCAGATGGGAGATTGGGTGGGATTTACTTTAAAAGCCAGTGCACGGATAGGTGTTTCTAAGGTAACTGTGTGTGGTATGATAGGCAAACTATCCAAAATTGCCTCAGGACATTTTCAAACTCATGTATCTCGTTCAAAAACGGACATGAAATTTCTAGCATCTGTAGCGTCCTCTATAGGAACATCATCAGAAGTCATTTATAATATCTCACAGGCTAATACAGTAAGACATATCTACGAAATAATTCCTGCCGATATGGCTACGAAACTATTTAACGAAATTTGCCGTCTGGCTGCACGGCAGAGCTGGGAACTTGTCAACGGAGCCATGTCAATAGAGTACTTAATGACCGATTTCGAAGGTAAAAGGCTTTTGGGGAGGGCCAGCCTGGATGGTAAAGAAAACCAACTTAAGTAGTTGGGCTCTGGGTATCCCCGATTCAGAGTTCTTCCAGCGTTATCCGCAAAAAGGGCTGATTACAAAAGTGGAGGTCAGAGTTATCACGCTCGCAAAGTTAAATCTGAGAGAGACGAGTGTGCTCTGGGATATAGGGGCTGGTTCGGGTTCTGTAGCCGTCGAAGCAGCCAGGCTTGCGAATAGCGGGAAGGTTTTTGCCATAGAAAAAAGCCCATCAGATATTAAAAATATTGAGAAGAATATTAAGAAGTTTAACGCCAGTAACGTAGAAGTTATACCGGCGTTTGCTCCGGATAAACTGGACCTGTTGCCGGACCCGGATGCAGTTTTTATAGGAGGTAGTGGCGGTAGATTAGAGGGAATTCTGGAAAAAGTTTGCCGGCGGTTGGTTCCACACGGTAGACTGGTTATGAATGCAGCCTCGGTGGAGAATCTATCAACAGCATTGGAAGTCCTGAAAATAAATAAGTGGCAAAAAGAGATAACCATGGTTATGATAGCTCGCAGTAAGACTACGGGAGCATTAACTCGCTTTGAATCGTTGAATCCCGTTTTTATTTTGAGTGCATGGAAATTACCTTTGAAGGCGGCGATAAAAGGTGGTGGCTAACGAACAATTCCACAATACCGGAAAATTATATGGGGTTGGGGTTGGACCGGGAGACCCTCAACTTATTACATTGAAGGCTTACAATGTTCTCCGTCAAGCGCCGGTGGTCTGCGTTCCCCAGGGAAACCCCGGTGAGGCAGGCTATACCTGGAATATCATTAAAGACCTTCTTAACGACAGTTTACAGCTCAGTTCCGGAAGCAGGCAGGAGATATTGAATCTCCATTTCCCCATGACTTATAACGCTCAGGAGTTGCATAAATACTGGGGGCAGGCAACAGAAGCGATCTGGCAAAGGCTTTCCACCGGACTGGACTGCGTATTTGTGACGGAGGGGGATCCACTCCTGTATGGTACGTTCATACATGTTTATCGTTTAATACGGGAGCGCTACCCGCAGGTAGCTATCGAGATTATTCCTGGTATTTCGTCCATACTGGCGGCGGCAGCCAGTGCTCAAATCCCTCTTGCCGAAGGCGAAGAAAGTGTAGCTATATTACCGGCAACCGCCTCATATGAGACTCTTAAGTTAACATTATCCCGGTTTGATACCATAGTCCTGTTAAAAGTAAATCG
>JACVQG010000051.1 GCA_015661045.1 Dehalococcoidia bacterium
GCAAAGGGTCTGGAAGATGCTTTTACTCCTGTGGCCAGGTCTGTCGGCAGGAAGCTGGGAATATCTCTTGGCAAAGGAATGGCTCCGGAGTGGGTAAAATTAGATGGGTTCCTGGCGTCGGGGATGGCTATGGAATACGAGTTCATCACTGTTTCACCGACGATCGCCTATGTAAAAGTAACCCAGTGCCCCTACGCTGACCAGGTACACCGCATATTCCCCGATTTCTGCCGCAAGGTATTAATCGGTGTAGAAAGGGCAATTGCCCATACTGTTAATCCCAAAATGGAGCCCCATGGGGAGAAATATCTTCCTGAGGGGGATTGATTTAAGGGCATAGTATTTAGAGATTATCTCAAAATATAGCCGACCTCACCCCCTATCCCCCTCTCCGTTAACGGAGAGGGAGGAAGCTTGGGCGCGTGATATACACTGTCCGGGATATCAAGTCCGTTTTGAGATAGTTTCTTAGTCTCACTTATCTAAACTAAATATAAACAACTTTGAGTTATCTTAAAAGAACCAATATGTTCAAGGAGGCGTTCTATGGCTCAAGCGCAAAGATCACGAGAGGGGGAAGTTAAACAAAAAGACCTCTCGCAACACTATCTGGACCTGTATCAAAAATGCTACTGGGCGCCTCTCACCCAGATGAAATCCTCCAAACCTATATTCATCAAGAGCGCCCAGGGTTGCTGGCTAACCGACTTCTCAGGGAAGAGATACCTGGATTGTGGCGCCGGGTTCGTTAACGTAAACCTGGGCTGGGGTCAGAAAGAGATTGCTCAGGTTATGTATGAGAAGGCAGCCGGGGTTATGTTCCTGGGGCCCGGTTTCATTGACCCTGTTCAGGTATTATTAGCTGAAAAGCTATTACAGCTTATGCCGCCTGAACTGGGCCTGAAAAAAGTATTCTTCCAGACGGGCGGCTCTGAAGCCAATGAAGCAGCCTTTAAGATGGCCAGGCAATATCACCTCCAGAGCGGCCACCCGACTAAATACAAGGTCATTAGCCACTGGATGGGCTATCACGGGGCAACGGCTGCCGCCCTCAGCGCCTCCGGACGGCTGGGACGGCGGGTAAGATTTGAACCCCTGATGCCAGGCTTTATCCATGTGGCCCCGCCTTATTGTTATCGCTGTTTCTTCGGACAGGAGTATCCTTCATGTGGTATACTCTGCGCCCAGGATGTCGCCCGTATTATCGAGCTAGAGGGGCCGGAGACAATCTCGGCATATATCTCTGAGCCTATGAGCGGTAGTGGCGGTCAGAATGTTCCGCCTCCTGAGTACTTTGAAAAGATAAGCCAGATATGCAAAGAGAACAACGTGCTGCTTATCATGGACGAGATAATCACAGGTTTTGGCAGGACAGGCAAAATGTTTGCCATGAGTCACTACAATGCCCGACCGGATATACTCGTATTGGGCAAGGGACTCACCGGTGGGTATGCCCCCCTATCGGCGGTTGTGACAACTGAAGCTATTTTTAATGCCTTTTATACCGAGCGCGATAAAGATAAATTTGACCATGTTATCACCTATGGGGGTAATCCCGTTTCCTGCGCCGCCGGCTTAAAAGCTATTGAGATAATGGAGCGTGATGGGCTGGTCGAAAAATCCCGCTTGCTTGGCGAATACCTGGGGAAAAAACTGGGGGAAGCCTTAAAAGATCACCCCTTAGTAGCTTTTATAGATGGGAAAGGCCTGCGCTATAAAATAGAATTGGTAATAGACAAAAAGACAAAGGAACCCCTATTAGCCCCCCATCTGCTCCAGCGCCTGAAGCAGGTGTATATGGAGAATGGCCTCATTGGCTCAGTGGTGGGTGGGGAGGTGGCGAGTGTTGGGATAAGCGCTAGCGTCAGTCCTCCTCTTATTATTGATAAGGCAGACCTGGATTTTGCTGTTGGCGTTATAAAAACTGCCCTGGATGAAGTAGTTAAGAAGATTTAAGAAAAGCTTCCCCGTCCGTATATAACAGACATTTTAGAGGGTGAAAATAGCATTAAATCCCAAAAGCCCCCTTTATTTAAATTGTAAGGGGGCTTTTATATTCCTATCAAGTGGCTCCTTGAGCCTCATTCCATTGCATGTTACAATTGGCACAAGTCACAAAGCTCCCTTGTTCCCCCGAAAAGGAGAGACATCATGAGCAATCAGTATGACGTCATAGTGATAGGGGCGGGGATAGGCGGTCTTTCTACAGGGTTGCATTTACTGGATAAGGGTTATAAAACCCTGATTCTGGAGGCTCATACCCTCCCGGGCGGATTGTGTACCTCATTCGAGCGCAAGGGCTACACAATAGATACCAGCATCCACTGGCTGGTAGGTTGTATTGAAGGTGGTGTGGTCTGGCATACCCTGAACCGGTTTAATCTCTTGCCTGAGGTTAAACTCAGACGGCTTGAACAGTTAGCGACTATCCGCACACCAGAGCATGAGGTAACTATCGGAGATGACGTTGGGGAATATGAGCGATTCCTTTGCCGTCTTTTTCCGTCAGATGAAAGGGAATTAGTCAGGTTTTTCAAACGGGCTAAATCTCTACCCAGGATGATTGAACCCTCACCGGAAGACAGGAAACGACACCCGTTCAAGTCGCTTGGTAGCCTATTTTCCTACTGGCCTCTTATAATGTTAGCTTTTCAATTTGGGAAACTAAGCTACGATAGCTATCTGAAAAGATTTAAGGAAAAGCCCCGGATAAAGCCATATCTGTCGGTATTTACAGACGATTCTTCAGTATTGATAAACTTCTACCTGTTCTCCTGGCTGCATCAACAGGATTTGTACACCCCGCAGGTTAACTCACTTGGCTTCTCCAGGGCCTTTGAATCCAGGTTTAAAGCAATGGGCGGTGAGATACGGTACAATGCCAGGGTATCCAAAATACTGGTAAATGACGGGAAAGTGAAAGGCGTAAGTCTGGCGAATGGCGAGGAGATATATGGTAAAGCTGTAGTTTCCAACGCCGACGGCTACCAAACACTGTTCCAGCTTTTAGGTAAGGAGTTTGTCCCGCCTTCTTTAGTTCACCTATACGAGACTGCGCCGCTCTTCGGCTCAATGCTCATGGTTTCTCTGGGGGTAAACCAGGTACTCACAGAGAAAGATATGCCTGCCCGTATGTTGAGCGAGTGGGTGACGCCAGAAACTACTGGAGTGAAGTTAACCGATTTAGAGAAGGCGCCGGTTACATATAAACTTGAATCTCTATATAATCAAGCTGTTGCGCCACCTGGAAAAAGCCTTCTCCTGTTTGAAGCGATGGCTGATTTTAATGAGTGGAAAACCTTACGACCGGATAGTACACGTTACAAAGAAGCCAAACAGTTAGCCGGGGAAATTGCTTTACGCCGTACAGAGACGTGTTTTCCACAGCTAAAAGGTAAGCTTGAGGTGATAGATGTAGCTACACCTGTTACCTTTGAACGTTATACCTGCAACCGGGAAGGTTCTATCCAGGGTTGGAGGCCAACGCCCGAGATGATACGCCATATGAACTTGCCCTGGAAACCTACATACCTCCCCAATTTGTTTATGGTTGGTCAATGGGTCTCTGTGGGAGGAGGCATCCCGCCATCAGTTATGGGTGGCGAGAAGGTGGCTGGTCTGGTGGCGAGATATCTTAAATAAAATGAATAGCTAATATTTCAGGGCTGAAGTATACTGAGCAATAAGGCAATCTGATGCAAAGATTTCGAGAAATAATAGAGAAAAGACACGACTACGCCCGGGAATGGAAAGCCAGGACCGGCGGAAAGGCGCTGGGGTATTTCTGCACCTATGTCCCTGAAGAGATAATCTACGCTGCGGGCGTACTACCTCTCCGCGTTCTGGGCAGCCATGAGCCTCAGGATGTCACCGAACGCTATATGGGCAGTATGTATTGTCCTTTTGCTCGCGATGTCCTGGCTCAGGGGCTGAAGGGAAAATATGACTATCTGGACGGGGTAGCGATTGCCACACCATGCGTCCATATGCGTGTAGCCTATAGTAGCTGGGAGAACCATGTGCCCACTCCCTACAAATATTATCTGAATATGCCCGGCAAGGTTCAGTCCCCGGAGGCAAAACCCTATCTAGCTGCAGAGCTGGCTTTATTTAAGAAGTCCCTGGAGGAATGGATTGGTAAACCGATAGGGAACGAAGCTCTGGATAAAGCCATTGAAGTTTATAACACCAATCGTCGTTTAATGAGACAAATATATGATCTTAGGCGGCAATCGAAACCTTCGTTGACCGGCGCTGAGGCCATGGAAATTGTGCTCTCCGGTATGCTCATGGACAAAGAGGAACACAACCGGTTACTTGCAGATGTCCTTAAGAAACTGCCCATTGAGGGAACCAGGGATGGTATTCGTCTAATGCTTATTGGCAGCGAAAACGATGATGTAGAGATGGTGCGGCTCACCGAATCGCTGGGGGGCATGGTAGTGATAGATGAGCTTTGTACCGGCAGCCGCTATTTCTGGAATGAGGTAGTTCCAGAGCAGGACAGGCTCTTGGCGATTGCCGCCCGCTATATAGATAGGCCGGCCTGTCCGATAAAGGACTATGAGTCTCGCAGGCGCTGGACTCACATCACCCAACTCGCCAAAGACTATCAGGTTCAGGGTGTTATATTGATGCAGCAGAAGTTCTGCGATCCCCACGAATTCGACATCCCGCCTCTGATGGCCATGCTCAAGGAGAAGCTGAATATCCCCAGCCTGTTCCTGGAATCTGACGTTACTATCCCGGCGGGACAGTTCCGTACCCGTATAGAGGCCTTTCTGGAGACGTTCCAAAACACGTAGGGGCGCAGCATGCTGCGCCCCTATCATCTAACGAGCGAGGGCGGTTCATGCAAACAAAATATCAAACCAAACCTTTTGAATGCTGGCAAAAGGCCAAAGAGCTAAGGCTCAAGCAATGGCGCGATATCGCCAGCGCTAGAGAACATAATAAACTGCTGACCACGGGTTTCTGTGTGGGTGTAGCGCCTGTAGTTATGGGATTGGGAGATGATGTGGAATTCATGGCGTGTGAGCCATTAGCCGCCAGCACTCTCCCTGATGTGGCTTACACCACTCAGTGCTTCGAAGCAGTGGAGGCCCGCGGCTTCGCACGAGACCTATGCGGTTATGCCAGGGCTTATTGGGGTAACGTATTCACAAATCGCCTGCCAATGGGTGGGGAATTCCCCCGTTTTGATTTTATTTTTGAAAGGCACTGGTGCGATACCCTGGTCAAACAGTTACAGGTGGTAAGTGAGTATCAGGGCGTACCTTATCACTGTATTGATTTTCCTATAGGGCCTGCAGAAGGGGAGCGGTTGGAGTTGAAGGTGAAGTATGTGACCGCCCAGCTCCACAGGGGTATCGAATGGATGGAGAAGACCACAGGACATACCTGGGACGACGAGAAGTTCATACAGGCATTCAAGAATGAAGTTCTCTCCAGGACATTATGGGCTGAGGCATTGTATGTTAACAAGGCTATCCCCGCTCCAATGGACCAGAAATCTATGTACCCCTTCTTTGCCATAACCATGATGATGCCCTGGAAGCAGGAGTCAGTGGACTTCCATCGCGCCCTGCTCGATGAGGTCAGGGATAGAGCGGCCCACGGGATTGCTGCGGTTCCTTCCGAAAGATACCGTTTAATCCACGAACAGATTCCACCGTGGCACTTCCTGAGGCTTTTCAGAATTTTGGAAAACTATGGCGTTGTAGCTATGGGGTCTCACCACACTATCCTTATCCCGGGCGATTTCCGTGAAACTGAGGAGGAGCTTGTTCCTGCTGTTGTTCCACCCCAGTTTAATACCGGTTTCAAAAACCGGGAAGAAGCGCTCCAGGTGTATGCCCGCTGGTATCTGGAGTCGCCGCTGGATAAGTTTTACCTGTCAGCCCAGGACAGGAGCCGTCTTATCACAAAGTTTGCCAGGACGTGGAAGGTGAATGGGGTGATTTTGCCCATTAACCGTGGGTGCACCTTTGGCGGCATGGGGATCCTGGAGACAAAGCTGGCCCTCAGGGAAATCGGTATACCTTCGGTAGAGTACGAGGCTAACCTGGTTGACCCCAGGGACTTTGATGCGGCGCGGGTTATGGATATTATTGAAACATTCTTGGATGGCCAGGGGTTGAAGCCGCTTGCGGAGTAGCCATCTATGTGATTTAGGTTTAGATTCAACAGAAAAACGACAAAGCCACTGTTATTGCTCACGAGATTGATGATGAGGGGGAATACAGAGATGTTCTTCTAATACCCAGTGGCTATGTCATAGCAATCCAGGAATTATTTACCCAGACCTACTATGTAGGTCATCGTGTTCTTTAATAGTTAGAACACGAAGGTTTCGCGGGTCATTGTTTTCCGGATTTCGGTCTTTATGATGGATTTCTAGGTTGTTGATTCTATGAACCTTGTCATCCCCATCAGATTTGCACCCACGACGCCTGATAATGGCTTCTCACTCATCCGAAGTTAATTTGGACATTTATGTCACCTCCTTCCTTTTAGTATTTACAAGTAGACTTTGCCCCCTTACGGGAGCTATGTTATAATAACTTGCGTGGATTGCTAACCAAGTCTATTCTCCTTCTGGGGCGGCAAGGGTATGGCCACGAACCGAGACCTCGCCGCCCCTACTTTATTCCAAGCGGGCTATCTCACCCGCCCGATCTTGGCTACAATATAGTGCTAGGGAAGACTTTCATCATGTCTTTCCTTGCCCTTCCCTGGTAGGTGGCCCAAACGTGTTGGGCGCAGTCTTCTTAAGTTTGCCCTCTATGTTCAGCCGAGCCAACGTACTATTGAGTGTGCGCTTTGCCAAATGCAGATCTTTCTTATTCGTTATCTGCCATATCTGACGTGCATAATTATCCGCATGACGGGAAATACCCCATTCTTGAGCCAAGCTGATGACCGCGTCATGCACTGAAGTGTCTGCAAATCGCTGAGTACGAAGAGGCATCTTCGACTGTCTGTTTCCCACCTTGTGCCCGCCTCTTCCTCTAGTAGGTTTGTTTTGTACAGTAGAGAACAAATCCATAGCTGCTACAGGTTGAGTGACATTCCCGCCATCGAGGCCCAGAATAACACGATAAGCATCCACGATTTTGCGAGCGCCATCTATTTCCAATCTCAGCTTCCGAAAGCGCTCTTCAAGGTCTGACAATCGGCTTTCGGCACGGCTCAACTCTTGGTTTTGTGCCTCACGCAAAACATCTGGCGGCCATTCATTCGTCATCCATTACCTCCTATCCGCATTTTATGGTAACAGAGCGTAGCGGAAATGTCAAGTAAACAAAAGAGGATGACTTTAACAACCTGCAATGCAGAAACATTAGGCATAATGCATTGCCGCTAATCCTATCAGATGCGGCGGAACATGGTAATAAGAGGTAGTTAGTGTGAATAGGGCTAGGATAAATCGCAACGCGTGGCAAAACAATATTGACGCTGACACAAGGTGACAATAATTGCCAAGATATTTAATCAGGGGAAAATAGGGGAGGCAAAGATTTTTATGCAGGCCGTTGAGTTTTTGTACCGGTGTCACTTTTTATGCAAAGCTGGGACATCCTGAGATTATTCGTCCCGATGTATCGGGATTCCAGAATGACAGTGCTATTTATTTAGTCTCTTCGCGGTGTCCCGATGAATAGAAATATGACTAATTCCCTCTTAAATAATTTAAATACTTGTCTTGATAACCTTGTTTATAAACCGCTATTTTCATAAGCCCATGCGTCTTGACATCCAAAGTCCCGCAAGGTATCATCTCTCCCATAAGCTATTCTGTTTCCACTGAAAGAAGGACACTATGGCAGATTTTGTTTCGAGTAAAGTAGCCGAAGATACCTATCTTATAGATACCGTTAGCTATGGAATGCCGCGTTTCGT
>JACVQG010000337.1 GCA_015661045.1 Dehalococcoidia bacterium
CGCCGCCTGCAACGCCAACCCAGGCTGCACCCCTCTCAACACCTATACCCACATCCAACACCCCCTCTCTCTCCTCTCAAGACATTGCCTGGGCAAAAGTGGTAGAAGCCGCCAAGAAAGAAGGTAAACTAACCAGCTATTCGTTTAACTTTACCGGGGATATCGGGGTGAATATAAGCCGGGCCTTTAAAGAGAAATATGGCATTCAAGTAGACATCATCACGGGGCGTGGCGCTGAGTTTATACAGAGGTTGCAAACCGAAAAACGTACCGGGCAAATCCTGGCAGACGTATCTGATAATAACGGAGTGAATGCCGGGATCATGAAACAGGAGGGACTCACCGTGGGTATAGCCGGTGAACTGCCGGCGCTACAGGATAACAACATCTGGATAGCGGATATCTACGGCATAGACCCGCAGGATAAGCATATTATCACATTTAACTTTAACACCTACAGCCTGTATGTTAATAACAATATTATCAAGCCCGGTGAAGAGCCCAAAGTCTGGAAAGACCTGCTGGACCCCAAATGGAAGGGAAATATGATGGCAGTCAACCCGACTACGAGCGCCGGTTTACTCAATCTCTTTCTCCCCGTGTTACGGGAGAAGGTTATAGATGAAGAGTTCTTAAAGGCGCTGTATAAGCAGGATTTAAGGTTCTCCAGCGCTACGCCAGAGGAAGCCGGAATGCTTGCCCGCGGGGAACGCCCTATCTCCCTGTCCGGTATAAGCGTTGTCTACAGCCAGTTCATCTCCCAGGGAGCGCCTATCAGGGCTGCCGAACTTAGCGATGGCACTTCAATGGCGCCGGTTGTAGTAGTAGCTTTCAAAGAAGCTCCCCATCCTAATGCTGCCAGGGTGTTTATTAACTGGCTTATGTCTCCGGAGGGTCAGACCATCTGGGGCAAAGGCGCCAGTGTGTCATCTGTTCGCAAAGATGTTACGAACTTCCTGGCCCCGGCCGCCCAATTTATACCGAAGCGGCCTATTATATTGACCAAAGAAGATAACCTGGAAGCTACCAAGCTCTTTCAACAACAATGGTTAAACAAGTTATGGGGGCGGTAATTACTTAATGGTCTTAAAATAAAATAGACTTCTAAAACATCACCCGAGGCCGTCCGAAATTGTCATTCTGGAGTCCGCCAGAGGTGGACGAAGAATCTCAGGGCTGGGGGTGTTTTCGGTCAGCTTTTATAGACTGTTGAGACCATTAGTAACAAATATATAGCTATTCAGAATTGAACGTGTGATGAAAAGGGAGGGTTTGAAATATGTCCGGGATTGATAATACACCTAAAAAAGAAGTTGTTTTACCTTCAGGGATTAAGGTAAAGCCTATTTATGGCCCCGAAGATGTAAAAGGCATGGATTACAAGAGAGACCTCGGCGACGCCGGTGAGTACCCCTACACAAGAGGGATATACCCTCTGATGTACCGGGATAGGCCGTGGATAATCAGGCAATATTCCGGGTTTTCGGCTGGAGAGGATACCAACACCAGGTTGAAATTCCTTATGCAGCGGGGTGTAACCGGACTGAGCCTGGCCTTTGGATTGCCCAGCCAGATGGGCCTGGACTCCGACCATCCGCTGGCGGAAGACGAGGTAGGCAGGGCTGGTGTAGCCATTGATACATTGCGGGATATGGAGGATATTTTCAACGGTATACCTGGGATACCAGCCCCAGAACCGAAGTCCAGGACTACCTTATGCGGCACCAGCGAAAGCACACTCCCCATACCTAGCGATGGCAACACATGCCGGATTGCTAGATCTCTCCGGTCGCGGGGCGATATTAGATTGGTTTTCTCGGATGCCGCATGGAGGAGACGGCAGTACTCACGCAGAGCGGCACGCTGAACTGTGGACAGGACTGCTCCGTGAATGGACGTCCACTCCTCCATTTCTTCATATCCATCCTCCCAGTCTGCCCGATGGCTTAGACTCTCGCACTTGTGTTCCACGTGAAACACCTCCTCCACTCTTGCCTGCCGGCACTTCATTGCGCCGCCCCATGCAAAGGATCATGTTCCACGTGAAACATGGGGAACTTGCCAGTCATTTACCGATACAAAACTCCGAAAAAATCAGGTCCAGCACCTCATCGTTAACCCTCAACCCAAGAAGCGAATATAACTCCTCCAGTGCCGCATGCAGATCATCGGCAACACATTCCGGGGCGCCGGGGATGCCACCAAGCACCTGAGATTGAGCTTTTTGCAGGTGGTTGTGCGCATTACTTAGGCACTCATAGTGTCTAAGCCGAGTAATGCCCGCGGAATGTAATTGCGCGTTGGCCGAGGGCATTGCCCTCAAATGACCGAACAAGGCGTCAACTCCAGTTCCGGTAAGCGCCGACAAGGACAGGCAAGTAAAGGGGTTTTCACTGGGAAGGATTAGCTGACTCGGAAGATCGGCTTTATTAAAAATAACCACATCCCTGCAAGGATCGAGAAGCCTGCACAGATCAAAATACTCGACGGACCAAGGAAGGGAAGAGTCAAGTACCAACAGGATGAGATCCGCCATT
>JACVQG010000052.1 GCA_015661045.1 Dehalococcoidia bacterium
AAGGATAGTTATTGTGAACCGGGATATTTTAAAGGGATTACTTTAATTTCCGGCGCAAAGAACCAGAAAGAGACAAAAGTCGCAGACCAGGATACAAATGGATGTTATTCTTACTATGGTGTTAATACCAACGTAAAAAGTAATGTCGCATAATTCGTCATTGCGAGAAGCGGAGCGACGAAGCAATCTCCGCTTTTGGATGAGTAATCAGCCTTAAGGTGATGAGATTGCTTCGATTCACTCGCAATGACGGGGTACACTTTTTCAATCATCATGTATCAAAATTTAATGCGTTTGTATTAGTAATGTAAAGAAGACTTATGTTTCGGCTGGATTGTAATTGGGTTGTAAAAAAAGCAAGGTAGACTTATATTTTATAAACCAGTCTGTCTGGTCAGATGGGGAAAAAGATGGCAGCAAAACCGGTTATTTTTACTGAGAAATGCGACGGCTGTGGCCTCTGTGTTGAGGTGTGCAACCAGGATGCTTTAGTGATAAAAGATGGGAAGGTTACTTTTAAGGGACCGGTGGAATGTGATTATTGCGGTGAATGCGAATCGGTTTGCCCCAATGAGGCTATAAATTGTTACTATGATATAGTCCTGGGCGAAGAGAACCAGTAAACTACCATACTAATTATGAATAAATATTATTGCCGTCCTCTGTTTATTACGTAGTATCCCCACTTTGTAGCGACAATCTCAGAAAAAGAAGTTTACAACCTCCTATTTGAGACAAAAGTCGCATACATATTCCGCCTTCGCCACATACAATCTTAAGAGGTGGGAATTAATTAAATTAATCACCCTTTCCTGTCACCTGTTAGATCGTTATACAGGAGGCGAAGATGAATACCACAATTACCAATCATAAAACCGTAGTTTTGGATTTACGAACCACCCAACCTAACGAGAGACGTTTCCGGGTGTTCGACGTTTTTGATAATTTGAGGATTGGGGATACTCTAAAAGTGGTCTATAGCCATGACCTCCAGCCACTTTATTACCGCCTGCTCGCCGAGAGACGGGGTGAGTTTGTCTGGCAATCCGAAGAGGAGTCACCCGAAGAATGGGCAGCCTGGATAAAAAAGGTGAGATAACCTCTACAACGGATACGGGAGGGCCTTAACGTGATACCTCGTGAGCATGGTGGGTGGGGGATTCTATTGTTCTCGGTAGCCCTGGGGGTAGGGGCAGCAGGTAAATTTAGCCTTTCGTTGCCTTTATTCGTGATAGCTGCCTTTGCCCTTTTCTTTGCACGTTACCCTTTGACTCTTATTGTGAAAGGAACCTCAAAAAACAGGGTAATAACCTGGGAGATTATTTATCTTTCGGTGGCTATTTTAGCTTTTATTCCTCTTCTGTTTATATTCAATCTGTGGTGGTTGGTCCCATTTGGGATAGCATTTATCCTCTATCTGGGGGCTTATCTGTACCTGGCAGTATCTAAAAAGCAACGCACCGTCTGGGGGGAAATGATAGGGATTAGCGGCCTTACGATGGCATCGCCAATGGCATATTACGTAACCTCCGGGGCATGGCAAACTGAAGCTTTATATCTATGGTTGTTGAGCTTTTTATATCATGCGAGCAGTGTTTTCTACGTAAAACTTAAAGTAAGACACAAAACAATTCCGGATTTGGCGCTTTCTTTAGCCCGGAAACTAAAGATGGCCCGGGGTTTACTTCTGTATTTAGGGATGCTTCTGGTTGCCGTACTTGCACTGGTATTCGGAAATCAGGTCCCGGTGTTAGCCCTTCTGGCTTATTTACCATTAATGGGAAAGGCTGTTGTCGGGGCGTTGTCTCCTTCCAGGGTAACTTCGATCAAATCATTAGGCTGGACTGAGGTGTTCCATGGATTGGTGTTTACAGGTCTGATGGTTGTTATTTACCGTTTTTATGGTTAAATGCTATCCCCATATCACGCGGGGTTTCAGAATATTGTGTTTAATAATCAAATTAGAGGAGGTAAGTAAATAATGAATCGTGAAGAAGCAGGTCATGGGGCACAAACTAAAAGTGGGATAAGCGGTGGCAAGGATGACGCAGCAAAATGTATGTCTTGCGGTACTGATAGCAAAACCCGTCCGTTGCTTGGCTGTCTGTTGAAAGGCGAGCATAAATGGGTTTGCGTCCGCTGTCTGCCCATGCTAATCCATGGCACCGAGTGATTCTAATCCCCCTTGGATTATAACGGGAAACAGTGTGAATAGTTAAGCAGCAAATTCTGACACGGCGGAAATGTAACAGCAATTCGTTAATGCTAATACGTTCGATAGCGGCCCACCCCAATTTGATTGGGGTGAGCCGCTATGTATTTATATCATATAGCCAATGAAGGCAAAACGTGATAACATTTCCACATAGAGGACAATATGTTTACGGATTATTTGGTTATTTCCAGATAGGTTGTTGTGTTATCTATGAAGGAAGGTCTTGAGGCCAGAATAAGGGAACACATAAAACAGGATGGACCTATTTCCTTTGCTGAATTTATGGAGATAGCCCTCTACGACCAGGAAGAAGGCTATTATGTAACACCATCGGTTGGCCGTGATTATTATACCAGTCCCTCAGCCCATCCTGTTTTTGGCGCGCTGGTGGCTATCCAGTTAGAAGAAATATGGTCCTTAATAGGCCAACCCGAATCTTTTCCAGTGGTAGAGCTAGGCGCCGGCCGTGGAACATTGGGTAGGGATATTCGGGATTACGCATTGAACATTTCCTCTGACTTTGCGGAGGCAATTGACTATATACAGGTTGAAAAGCACTGGGGTAAAATACCCGAGTTGCCTATAGAAGGTTGCTTTATCTCCAACGAGTTTATGGATGCGTTGCCTACCCATATCGTTGTAAAAAAAGATGGCTCTATACAGGAGGTAATGGTAACTATACAGGGCGATAGCCTGACCGAGGTCCTTATGGACCCGCTGCCGGGAGTATTGAAGCATCTGGATGAGGAACTCAACGTCGGTCCCGAAAAGCTCATCTTACCTGAAGGTTATCGGACCGAGGTAAACCTGGAAGCACCCCGGTGGATGGCTGCGGTGGCTAAGGCCCTGAACCGGGGAATAGTATTGACTATTGATTATGGTTATTCGGCAACAGAACTTTATTCACCTGAAAGGCGGAAAGGGACGTTGCTATGTTATCATCAGCATACCTATAATGAAGAGCCTTTGCAGCAGGTGGGTTGCCAGGATATTACCACCCACGTTGATTTTACCGCATTGATTCGTACCGGAGAAAAAAAGGGATTGTCTACCAAAGGCTTTATAACTCAACGGGAATTCCTTAATAACCTTGGGATTCAGCACTATATTCGTTCATTAGGCAATCTTGGTCTTTCGTCCCTGGAATATCAAGCTAACCTTTATGCTATTCAGGAATTAATACGGTCCGAGGGAATGGGGTCCTTTCGGGTGCTGCTTCAAACTAAAAGAATGGAAGGCGCTAAATTAAAAAGTCTTCAAAAGGAGACTGATAGCAGGTATAAACCGCCAACGATGGTGCCAAAACTCCGACTGGAACATTTGCCATTGTATCAGGCAAAGTATTCGCTAACAGAGAAAACGATAGGAGAGGAGATTAGTCTATGGCCGCCGACATAGCATTGGAAGCCTTGAAACAGGCGTTGAACCTGGAAAAGGAGGGTATCCTTTTCTACAAAGAAGCTGCAGAAAAGGTCAAGGATGCTGCGGGGGGAAAAATATTCCTGTCTCTAGCCGAAGATGAGCGGGACCATCAAAGGATTCTTTCAGCGCAGATTCGCTCTCTGGAATCAGGCAAGGGGTGGAGCCGTTTCCCTGAAACTGAAGGCATGGAGCCAATAAAGGGCGCACCATCTTTATTCCCAATGGGAAAGGCTGATGTACAAAAAGCCGCCGCTACTGTCTCCACTGAGTTAGATGCTATCAGGTTTGGCCTGGATATCGAGAACCGTAGCTATGAATTTTATTTCAAAGCGTCTCGTGAAACTAAGGTAGCCGAGGCTATGGCTATGTACAGCTTTCTAGCCGGGATGGAGAGAGATCACTTTAATACTCTTATGATGCGGTATGAGGGGTTGGGCGGGCCGGCAGGGTGGACATATTAAGATTAATATATATTATTTTTATGATGTTTTTTACCAGACCGTCATTCCAGTACCCCACTGTAACGTAACTCGATTTGACAGGACTGGGATATTCGCTAAAATAAGCTAATTGTGGATAATTCAATTTATATTTAAGGTTGAACGGATAATATAGTTTAAATAATAGGATACTATGATAAACAACCGGTATCGCCAAAAATTCAGTTTTGGCTCGTCGGGTATCAGGGAGATAGTAACAGCAGAATTTATTGAAGCAGCTTACCATTTGGGATTGTCTCTGAGTAGTGGCTATCACCGGTTGATAGTTGGGGGCGATACCAGGGTGTCCACCCCCGCTATGAAATATGCCTTGTTTTCAGGTCTGCTGGCAGGTGGAGGGGAAGTGCAGGATGCCGGAGTGATACCTACTCCAACCCTGGCCTTTGCAGCCCGACATTTCCAGGCTGGGGTCATGATAACTGCGTCGCATAATCCTCCGGAGTATAATGGCATTAAGCTATGGAACGCCGACGGTTCTGCTTTTAACGAAACTCAAAGAGAGCTATTGGAATCACAAATAGCTGCACCATATAAATACCCCGATATCTCCCGGAACCAAATGTCTGATGTCCAGGCCAATCCATCGGCAATAAACGATCACGTGACACGGACCCTGTCTGATTTTCCCGATAGTTTAAATCTGAAGGTAGTGGTGGATGCCGGTGGTGGCGCCACTAGCCTGGTTACCCCGAACCTGTTAAGGCAAATGGGTTGCCAGGTTATCTCTCTAAACTGTCATCCTACAGGATTTTTCCCCCGCCCCAGCGAACCATCACCGGAAAACCTGGCTACGCTAATTCAAGCGGTAAAAACCACCGGAGCTGACCTGGGATTGGCCCACGATGGAGATGGAGATAGACTGGTAGCCGTTGATGACATGGGGAGGGTTGTGCCCGGCGATAAGCTACTGATACTTATAGCCAATTCTCTTAATGCCAGAAAGGTGATAACAACGGTAGATGCTTCGATGATTGTAGAAGAAGCCGGTTTTCAGGTCCTTAGAACCCGGGTTGGGGATGCCTTCGTTTCCCAGGAAATTAAAAATGGAGGGGATTTTGGTGGCGAGGCGGCGGGAGCCTGGATATTTCCACAGGTCTCCCTTTGCCCCGATGGTATATATGCTGCCGCTGTAGTAGCCCATATCGTATCTAAAGAGAGATTGTCGGTGTTGGTAGATGCCATTCCCTCCTATCCTATATTGCGTGCCAGTATCCCCACCGATAAACAAATTATGGCACGGATTGAAGAAGAGTTTATGAGATTGCAGCCATTATCAGTGACCCGCCTGGATGGTTTGCGTCTGGATATGGGGGATGGCTGGCTGTTAGTCCGGCCTTCAGGTACGGAGCCCAAGTTGAGATTAACGGTCGAAGCACGAGAGCAGAAACGGGCCGAGGAACTATTTAACTCAGGGAAAGCTGTTATTCAAGCGTGCCAGAAGAGGTCCAATGCTATAGTGGAGGGGTTATGAAAACGGTAATACTGGCGGCAGGCGAGGGAGTCAGGCTAAGACCTTTAACCGAGACCATGCCCAAGGTCATGTTACCTCTGGCCAACCGGCCTATCCTGGAGCACATTTTGACTGAGGCTGCTCAGGCGGGGTTAAAGGAATTTATATTCATTGTAGGCTATCAGTCTCAAACAATCGAGCAATATTTCAGGGATGGCGCCAATTGGGGCGTTCATATCGAATATGTCAGTCAACGTAAACAACTGGGTACAGCCCACGCTCTAAGAACATTAACGCAACTGGGAAATGAACCTTTTGTGGTTATTAACGGGGACTCTCCGGTGAAAACCCTGGATATTAAATGTATAGCAGCCAGTGAACACATCGCAATGGGCGTAATCGAACACCCCAATCCGAAACACCTGGGAGTTGTGGAGACGGAGGGCGATAGAGTAGTAAGAATCCATGAAAAAAAGGAGAATCCCCCTTCTAATTTAGCCAATGCCGGCCTTTATCTTTTTACGCCAGATATATTTCCTGCCTTATTCAGGACTGAAAAGTCACCCCGTGGCGAGTATGAACTTACGGATTCTTTGCAATTGCTAATTGATGAAGGTATCATAGTAAAGTTCGTCACCATAGGATACTGGCAGGATTTAAGTTATCCATGGGATTTATTGGAAGCGAACAGTTCCCTTATGGCTAGTTTAAAACCTCAGAATCAAGGGGTTATCGAACAGGGAGTTACAATTAAAGGTGTGGTATCCGTAGGTAAAGGGACTACGGTTAGGGCGGGAACTTATATCGTTGGCCCGGTGATAATCGGAGACAATTGCGAGATAGGTCCCAATTGTTATATACGCCCCAGCACAGCAATCGCAGATAACTGCCATATCGGTCATGCTGTAGAGGTAAAGAACTCCATCATAATGCAGGGGAGTAAAATCCCCCACTTGAACTATGTTGGCGATAGTGTCATCGGGCAGGACTGTAATTTAGGAGCCGGTACGATTATTGCCAATCTAAGACTGGATAAAGGGCCGGTTCATGTGCTTGGTAAAGATACTCAACGGGTAAAATTTGGAGCTATTATCGGAGACCACGTTCAGACCGGGATTAATGCTTCGATAAATGTCGGTAGTTTAGTGGGTAGCGGTACCTTTATCGGCCCCGGTGCAACTGTTAGCGGTATTATTGATAAAAACTCAAAAGTATTCTAATTGTTTTGGGGAGATATGAGTGAGTAATAACCTCCGGCGGGTAAAACAGGCAGTAGTGCTGGCCGCGGGTGAGGGACAGCGGCTCAAGCCATTTACAGCATCAAAGTCGAAGGTGATGATCCCAATCGCCAATAAACCTATTCTCCAATACGTAATAGAAGCTCTGGCCATGAACGGGATCACTGAGGTGCTCCTTGTCGTTGGATATGAGCGAGAGCACGTCCAGGACTACTTCGGCTCTGGTGAACAATTCGGTGTACATATCAATTACATCATACAAAAACAGCAGATTGGGACGGGCCATGCACTAAAGCAAGCGAAAGGGGCAGTTGACGAAAACTTTTTGGTTCTGGCCGGAGACAATATTATTGAGCCGAGTACCATAAGCTCTTTTGTGCTGGTTCAACCTAATTCAGTTCTGGTCAAACAACAGGAGAATGTATCAAAATATGGCGTAGCTACCATGCAGGGAGGGGTCGTTACGAATTTAGTGGAGAAGCCTTCGGAACCACTTAGCAATTTAGTAAACATCGGCATCTATATGCTGAACCGAAAAATATTCCAGTATTTAGAGCAAGAGGTCGATCTTCCTCAAGCCTTGAACCAGATGATTTCAGAAGGAGAGATTCTCACGACTCAGGAAACACAGGGAGTATGGCTTGACGTAGTCTATCCCTGGGATATTTTAACCCTGAATCAGCAAGCATTGGGCAGGGTTGTATCTAAAATTGGCGGTGTTGTTGAGAGCGGTGTAAATATACGGGGTATAGTACACGTAGGCAAGGATACGATAATCCGCTCCGGGAGCTATATTATTGGCCCTGTAGTCATTGGCGATAACTGCCAGATCGGG
>JACVQG010000338.1 GCA_015661045.1 Dehalococcoidia bacterium
GCTAACTTTGAGCTGACCTGTCCGTGGAAACTATCGGTGACACCACCCCAAAACCGCCGCCACGGCCCTCTGTTGGGGGAACATAATGAATATATATTTAAAGAGTTATTGGGACTGACACCCGAAGAGATTGGTAAACTAGAGGCAGATAAGGTCTTTTGGTAACAGATAAATCGCTCTGCAATAAATACATTTTCTGAAAACCAACTCTATTTGATGCAAAAATAATGACTGAAAATCAAATAAAACGCCAGAGAAGACCTGTACACCCTATGCCTGAATTTGTTAGAAATGCCCTTGCCGAGAAGAGGCTTATGGATACATATAACAGCCGGCCACCCTACCAGAGGAATGATTACATCGGGTGGATTATTCGAGCCAAACAAGAAAAGACGCAACAAAAGCGTCTTAATCAGATGCTCGACGAACTTAAAACAGGCGACCGCTATATGAATATGGGATACCGGGCGAATAAACCTCGAAGTAACCCCGAAACCGGCTTTTAATGCACCATCCAATTGCATAAAGTCTTTCATGTATCATCCCCTCTAACTGTCAACTAGCTACCTTTGGTCAGTTAGTCTAATCGTGTGAGGTCTGTAGAAAGTATATAATTAAATCAACACAACGAAATCAAAAGGAGTAAAAGAATGCTAAAAGATTTCAAGGCATTCATAATGAGGGGTAATGTAGTCGATATGACGGTTGGCATCATTATCGGCGCTGCCTTCGGAACTATAGTAAGTTCCCTGGTAAAGGACGTCATTATGCCACCAATCGGTTTAGCCCTGGGTAAAATAGATTTCTCTAACCTTGCCGTTGTCATTAAACAGGGTTCCACTCCGGGGCCATATGCTACACTGGCTGCTGCTCAAGCAGCCGGCGCAGTTACACTGAACTACGGACTCTTCATAAATACTATCGTTAATTTTCTAATAGTAGCTTTCGTCGTTTTCTTTTTTATTGTCAGGCCAATCACAAGAATGCAGGCCCCGAAGAAAGCTGCTGAACCAGTTGCGCCAACGACAAAAGAATGTCCTTTTTGCTATTCTAATATCTCACTTAGAGCCACCCGTTGCCCTAACTGTACTTCACCATTAACGAAGTAGACACAATTCAGGGACCCACAGTTAATCCAGCACCCGGAGTACCGTAAGATTGGGTTCACCTACCATTCGAATGAGTCCAACTCCCTGCTACCGCTATTGCCGCCTTTGATTTCTTCCCTTGCCTTATGCCAAACAGGAACCGGGTAACTCCGGTCATCCGCGCCCCTTCGTAATATGGCTTATCTTTGGTACCTAGACAGACAAAGTGCCGGGCGCCCGGTGGAAAAAGGGGTCGATCCGGGATTCCGAACACATGTTATTAACTTTTTTTAAGCATCTTTTTCATCGGATTCCAGTAGTAGTCACGCCAGCCCTGCTTTATGTCCTCATAGTGCTCATCGGGAACGTGTTCTTGAATAAAAGTCAGGCGTGTACCCCCTTCAACATCTTTCAGTGAGAATGCAACTCTGGAATAATGCCCTTTCGGCCAGTCGCTATACCGCCACGACTGCACGATTTTCGCATCCGGCACTAACTCCAGGTTGACGCCCTCGATTTCCCCGTCATATATACTGAATTTGTCGCCAATATTCCGGCTCAGTTTGACATCGCTGCCAGTTAACGCGGAATGTTTTTTAGCATCCATTAACAATTCGTAAACCTCATGGCGGCTCGCTATAAAAGTCACGGTTTGCCTTATAGTTTTCATGCTTGCCCTCCTTTCAATTAATGAATCAAAGCTGGAGAATCCAGGCTTCATAGGTTTTACTTGTTGCAGTTTATACCAAAATATGGTATAAGTGAGAATCTTTTCTCTAATCTATTAAAATGGCTAATTGTTTCAGTATATAAAAATCTGATTAACCTATCATATTACCAATCGAAAGGGGAAGCAATGAAAAGATTACCATTAACCACAATAATTGTCACCTGTCTGCTATTGTTACTTACCGCTTGCGCACCGAGCAAAGCGCCTGCACCATCTCCACCCACATCTTTGCCAACACCGTCCGCCGGGGTTTCAACACAAACATCTCCCACTTCTAACCTCCCGCTTCCCACTACTCAAGATGCCGCCTGGTCTAAAGTTGTGGAAGCCGCCAAGAAGGAAGGCAAGGTCACCATCTATAGCTTTACATTTATAGGAGACCTGGGTACAGCGCTGGGCAAGGCATTCAAAGAGAGCCAGGGAATTAACCTGGAGGTGGTGTCCGGCTCGGGGGCTGTCTTTATGGAAAGGATTAAAACGGAGTCTCGCGCCAACAAGAACGTGGCCGACATCCTGGAGGGTTCTTCGACAAATGCCACGTTGGCCAAACAATCAAGCCTGAGCCAAACATATGACTCTCTACCCGTCCTCAAAGAGTCCGGGGTGTGGGTGTTCGAACCGCGCGCCGACCCGGAAAATCACATCCTCTATTACAACCCCATTATCCAGACTGCATGGGCCAACACTAAACTGGTAAGCTC
>JACVQG010000339.1 GCA_015661045.1 Dehalococcoidia bacterium
GCGTCACAGCCGTGACGATTTGCTGTACTCCAAGCTTATTATATTGTGGGGGTGGGACCCGGCCAATTCCATCCAGAATACCGGAACATCCTGGTTTATTGCCCAGGCAAAAGAGAAAGGCGCCCGTGTAATATGCCTTGACCCCCGGTTTACTGAATCGGCGGCAACTCTGGCAAATGAGTGGATCCCTATCCGTCCCGGAACCGATGCCGCCATGCTCATCGCAATGGCCTATGTAATGGTCACAGAAAAGCTATACGATAAAGCCTTTGTGGATAAATATACGGTTGGTTTCGATAAATTCCTTGACTATCTACTGGGCAAAACCGACGGCCAGCCCAAAACTCCCGCCTGGGCCGAGCCCATTACCCTCGTGCCATCCTCTACTATCGTGAATCTGGCACGGCAGTTTGCAACCACTAAACCGGCCGCCCTCATCGGTGGCATCGCCGCAGGGAGGACTGCGTTCGGAGAGCAGTATCACCGGGCAGCCATGGTTCTAACAGCCATGACGGGTAACATCGGAATCCACGGCGGCGACCCGGCGGGAAGGAACTGGAGCGGTTTGCTGGGGTTTCCCTTTATGAGGCTGGGACGCGGGATGTACGGAGGCCACAATGCCGTTGAAGATAAACTACCTCCCACTGATGTCGCCGATGCTATTCTTCGAGGGAAGTCCGGCGGCTATCACACAGACATAAAGTTTTTGTACACGGTGAATACCAACTACGTCACCCAGCATCTCAATATTAATAAGATAGTCCAGGCCCTTAAAAAGGTTGAGTTCTCGGTAACGCATGAGCAATTCATGACTCCTACCGCTAAATTCGCCGATATTATCCTGCCCTCGAACACCTTCCTGGAGAGGAATGAGATAACAACAGGCGATGGCGTGCCACACCACTTCGGGTTCATGAAAAAAGTGGTTGATTCAATAGGGGAATCAAAGTCTCACCTGGACATCTGCATAGAGCTGGCTAAAAAGCTGGGTATCGAGCACTACAGCGATAAATCAGAAGTGGAGTGGTTGCGGGAGATTGCCCGGCCCAGTATAATCCCCAACTTTGATGAGTTTAAAGAGAAGGCTATCTACCGTCCGCCTCTCTCTGAACCCTATGTAGCCTTTAAAAAACAGATAGAGGACCCGGAGCACAATCCCTTCCCCACACCGTCGGGGAAGATAGAGATCTATTCCCAGCGACTGGCCGATATGAATAATCCCAAGCTTCCTCCCATACCCACCTATATTGAGACGTGGGAGAGTCCCTGGGATCCGCTGGTCTGGAAGTATCCCCTTCAGTTCATTTCAACCCATAGCAAAATACGAGCTCTTTCCCAGTTTGAAAATGTCCCCTGGCTCCAGGAGTTGGTGGCCCAGGCTGTTTCCATGAACATACGGGATGCCACGGCCAGGGGGATTAAAGGTGGGGACATGGTCCGGGTCTTTAACGACCGGGGTCAGATGATCGTTCCGGCTAAGATTACCGAAAGGATTATGCCCGGTGTCGTGGATCTGCCCCAGGGTGCCTGGTACGACCCCGATGAGAATGGAATTGACAGGCGGGGATGCGCCAATGTACTCAGCCTGGATTGGGTGTCGCCTGGTGGGTCTAACGTTACCAACACCTGCCTGGTGCAGGTGGAGAAGGTAAGTTAGTTGAGGGTATTTTTAATTTATTAGGCGGGGATGCGCCAATGTACTCAGCCTGGATTGGGTGTCGCCTGGTGGGTCTAACGTTACCAACACCTGTCTGGTGCAGGTGGAGAAGGTAAGTTAGTTGAGGGTATTTTTAATTTATTAGGTTGGCGACGTAATCTTTTAACAACTCGCTAAACGGGTAAAATTCCCCTAAACCCCCTTTGCTGCTTTGCCCTAAAAGTGACTTCACTGCCACTCTGGGCAAAGCGAAGGGTCTGGGGTGGAGGGTCAGCCAGATACGAAATAACGCCCCTCCCCAGATTCTTCACTTCGTTCAGAATGACATTTAAGGCAAAGCCCCCCCTTTGACAAAAGGGGGAAAACCATACCCATCTCCCTTTAAAAACGATGACTGAGGGGGATTTAAATTATATATCGCTGAACCCTTGGTATCTTAATAATTTATGCACACGGGATTTGACAAGTCACTTTCTTTAGCTTATAGTTCGTAACTAATTTATATTTTGGAAAGTCTTCTCTGCTAAAGGTGGTTAATAGACCTTCTATAAAAAAAGGCAAGGAGGCCTGTTATGAAAAAGTTGATCACACCGGGTCTAATCGGAGTGGTAATTCTTGGGTTATTACTTGCTTCTTGCTCGCCAGGTAGCGCCCCCACCCCTGTACCAGCGGCGCCAACGCCTGTAAAAACAAACGTTCCCGCTTCTAACCTCCCACCTCCCACATCTCAAGACGCTGCCTGGACCAGGGTAATGGAGGCCGCCAAAACAGAAGGCAGCGCGAGTATTTATAGCATTACCCTTACAGGCGACATAGGTCTGGTTGTCGCTAAAGCCTTCAAAGATAGATATGGGATAAACTTGGACGTCATCTCTGGTAGAGGCGCAGCTTTCATTGAACGAATTAAGACTGAGATGCGTTTAGGACAGCTTGTTGGGGACATTATGGAAAGCTCAGTCCAGCATGACCTGACACTAAAGGTTGCCGGGGGTACCGTCGGCACCCTGGATTTGCCTGTTCTGAATGAAAAAGATGTTTGGCGTGTGAACCCTCTATCTTCAGATTCCGAAGGCCATCTGCTGAATCACAAATCATATTATCTGTCTCCGTGGGTAAATACCAACCTTGTCAAACCCGGCCAGGAGCCTAAGTCCTATCGAGACCTGGGCAAACCTGAATGGAAAGGCAAGATCCTGATGTCGGACCCCTCGATTTCCGGGTCCGGGTACGATGTTTTCTTAACGTTGATAAACCATAAATATCTCGATGCAGATTTCGTCAAATCCCTGGGCGCCCAGGAGATTAAATACGCATCGGGGACGCTGGACGTTGTCCGGGCGCTGGCCAGGGGGGAAGATTCCTTCGGATTTGCGGCCACGGACTCCGATGCCGCATCTTTTCTAGCAGAGGGTGCGCCCATAAAAGCCATCGCTCTGGAGGAGGGTACGCTGGCAACTCCTTCGGCGATGACAAGAGTGAAGAACGGTCCTCACCCTAACGCGTCAAAAGTATTTTTAAACTGGATTTTAAGCGCTGAGGGGCAGACAGTTTTCAGCAAAGCCTGCAGCCTTGCATCTGTGCGCAACGATGTTAAAGATTTCCGTCACCCTGCTGCCGCTGTGGAACCCAAACGCTTGGTTGTCTATACAGGGGAAGACGCCGAGAAATGGCTGGTAGAACTATGGAAAAAGAAATAGAAAGGATATAAATATGCATAAGTGGCCACTGGTAATAATTAGCATCAGTTTGGTTCTTGTAATGGTGATAGGAGCATGTGCTCCAAAACCTGGCCCGGTCTCCAACCCGGCGACAGTCGCGCAACCTACCCAGTCCCCTGCTAATCTTCCTGCGGTAGCGCCTAAAACAGTTTCTAATGAAG
>JACVQG010000340.1 GCA_015661045.1 Dehalococcoidia bacterium
TAGAAAAGAGAATTCTTGGAAGCCGTTTTTGGAAAATCATATTAATGAACTTGATGTTTCTTTAACTGCTCAAATGGGGGAATTGCAAGCAGATATAAGTCCTTTTACAGAACCACTCAGTGACGAATTCATGGAAACCTTTTTTTCATTCCCATATAGGGTAAGGTTTAAAGAGCCAAAATTGAGGGAAGCTACTAAACAATTTGCGGAACTTGCTCGTAGGAAAACTCCACTACCAAAAAAAACGGAAATTGAGAGTTTATATCAAAAATTCCGTATCACAGTAAGTGAAACACATAATACTGATGATTTAGCTTTGGTGAGGGCAGTATTATTGTTTGCTTGGGGGAAACCCAGATTGGTAGTTCAATTGGCAGACAAATACATTACTACGGGTGAGAGACCAAATGACGATGTAGCACATGAACTTAGATTCCTTAAAGCTCGTAGTTTGGTCAGATTATTTAACCAGAGTAAAAAGAAGAAAATAGATACCGATCTGTTGTTCCAAGCTAAACAAGATTGTGAAATAGGATTGCAGCATGAGCCAAAAGACGCTCGTTATCGTAATGTGCTTGGACTTGTTATATTCATCTAAATTCGTTGAAAAAGAGAATAAACCTTCTGAAGATGATGTTATATCATGCTTTAAACAAGCCATACAACACATAAAGGAAAAGGAAGATAGTGCATCGGAAGAAGATAGTTATCTGAGTTACTCTACACTTTACCACTGGGCTTTATTCTTTGCTAAACATAAAACTAATAATGGAGGTAAAGCGATAGAGCTGCTATCTGAAATTACTTTACCTATAAAATTTTGGCCTGCACCTTGGCTTATCTTAGAAGGGGATCTTTTTTTACTTGAAGCTAGACGAATGGATGATCTAGATAAAAGGTTAGAATTAGCTCAAAAAGCTATTGACGTATTTGGTCAAGCCACAAGCGTTGCTTATTCATTTAGTACAAAAAAACAAATTGAAATTAAGAAGGAAGCCACTTCTGGATTCATAAGCATAACAAAAAAATCAAAAGTTATGAATAAAGTTATAAATCTTACCTCATCCCACGGTTTGCCTGACTAATAGTTTCTCCTAAAAAGGTCGCTTTGCTATCTTTAAAAGATAGTCTTCTAGTACACTCAGCTAATTTGTAGCGAAGCGGATAACACAATTATTCGTGTTTCACTACCTCGGATCCCTCGGATCCAAAATTACATCCAGCAGGGCAGTCTTGCCGTGTTTCATTGCCTCCCAGGCCCGACCCAGCGCATGGGCAATCTCACCGGGGTCCTCAACCTTTTCTCCATAGGCGTCGAAAGACTTCGCCAACTGGGCATAGTCGGGGTTGGGAGTGATGTCAACGCCATAGTATGTCTGGGTACGGGATGCCCAACCTTCGGGATATAGCCTCAAATGGGCGCTTTGCATAGCCTTGTAAGCTCCGTTATTAAACACGATAGTTAACACGGGTATGTGATATTCCTGAGAGAACCCCAGGGCAGATAATACCGGGTTATAGTTAAAAGAGCCGTCCCCCACCAGATTGACCACAGGCTGGCCCGGAGAGGCTATCTTAACTCCAAGCGATATCCCCATTCCGGTGCCCAATCCTCCGGCATGTCCCATGACGAAGTTGCCAGGCTTAACCCGGCGCATGAACCGGTGGATAGAAACCTTATGCGTTATGGTCTCTTCGACTACTATAGCTTCGGGGGGTAGCCACTCATTGATAGTGTGACATAAACAGTGAGGGTCAATGGGTTTATTGAGCCGGGCTTTCTGGATGTGGTTATCCCACGAGGCAAGCAACTGGTCGTGTTTACCCTTCCATAATTCAAAGCGTTTGGAGCGGTCCGAAGCCCCAATTCTTTTTGCCTTCACTCTCTCTACCAGAGCCTCCAGGACTTGCAGCGGCTCAACTGCCAGGATCATATCGGCCCGGTAGTTCCAATAGGGGAACCGGTTGTACGGAGCTTTGTCATCTATGAAAATGATTTTGGCTTCGGGACGGGGTGCGGTCCGCTGTGAGTTCCAGGGAGTGATAGCTGCCACCGCCAGGACAACATCAGCCTCGCGGATAGCCTGAGTTACATCAAACCCGGCATGAAGGGGATGTTCTCTTGGGAAATTAACCGCATCTTGGGTAATAGATTCAAAAACAGGGATAGCCAGGGCTTCGGCCAGTTCCACCAGCTTTTTTACCGCTTCAGCGTTAGTCCCCACCTTCTGGGTAATAATGATGGGATTCTGGCTATCCACAAGCAGGGCAGCGATTTTTTCGATGTCCTTCGGATCGGGTGAAGTATAGGTATGAGGTAGAGGGATTTGGGGCATGGTTTCCTCAGCCTCTTCTTGCAGGTACTCTTTGGATATAGAAAAGAAGACCGGCCCATGAGGCGCCATACGGGCTATTTGACATGCCCTGGCAACAGTGCCACATACTGTCTCTCGCGAGGTAATAGCCTGGCTCCATTTCACATAGGGCGCTACCATACGGGTGGTGCCGCCTACATCCGACAGGGAATGCAGCCACTGCCAGCCCCGGCCGCTTTCAGCATCCTCTCCTTCGGTAAAACGGATGGATTCCCCGGCGCAGATTACGACCGGCACATGTTCCATATATGCCCCTCGGATGCCCATAGCAGCATGAAGCAATCCGGATGAGGTGTGCAGTAGCACAGCGGGTAGTTCGCCGCTTTTTTCGGCATAACCGATAGCTGCCGACATCGCCAGCATCTCATGCCGGCAGTTATAATATGTTATCTCTTTGTCTCCCGCGGCGTGGAGCTTGGCTAAAGCTTCCCATACAGGCGCCCATTCGGTACCCGGGGAGGAGAAAATTGCTTTGACACCTTGCTTTTTAAGAACCTGCACCAGGGCTTCGCCACCTGTGTAGCGCATAATAAAAATTACCTCCTGAAAATTACTTTTTCCATAAGTCTACCAGGAACTGGTCTCTGAATAGCTTTGTTTCGTCTTCCATATCCTTAGGGTCCTGGGCAATCAATTTTCCGGTTGTTTTTACCGCAGCCGGTATAAACGCCTCCACATCCTTTCGCACCGGGAATAT
>JACVQG010000341.1 GCA_015661045.1 Dehalococcoidia bacterium
TTTTGCCCGGGCGACCAGCCGGGGGATATTGCACATGCCGTCCAGCAGGCTGTACTCGGTATGGACATGAAGATGGCTAAACACATAATCCTTTCAGGCGGAAGTGTATCTATTATAGCCCTGAAAGGTTTAACGGGGCAAGAAAAAATGCCCGGTGTCCAGCTTTGACTGTAATTAAAAATTCAACATATTAAAAAGGCCCCGATAAATCGGGGCCTTTTTAATATCATCAGAGGTGTACCTTATATAGGAGGTGGCAGATAATATTATTTTTAATCATGGGGGGATGCCTGTCCCCCGAAGTTACGGCCCCGGGACCTGGGGACGATTGGTTGCGGGCTAGACTGGGGAGTGGGTGCCGGGACAATATTGGTTGAAACATTATCCGGAAATTCTCCCAGCGTTACGGTCACGGTCACGTCTTTACCGCCCCGCAATACTGTTAATCGCACAATATCTCCCACTTTCTTGTTAGCGCTCAGGTATGCCGATATATCCTCAACGCTGGTCGCAGCCCTGCCGTCAACCGCGGTAATCACGTCACCGCCAGAAACTGCCTGGCCGTTGGCGTCAATGCTGCCGCCCTTAAGTCCAGCCTTTTCCGCCGGGCCATTCGGAATAACGGTCACTATATAGACGCCCTGATTGACGGATAAATTCAGGGTATTGGCCAGTGTCCCGGTCAGGGCAGTCCCGCTTATCCCCAGCCAGGGACGGGTTACCTGCTTACCCGCCATAAGCTCAGGCAATCGCTTGTTAGCAACATTTGAAGTTACCGCAAAACCAATGCCCCGGGCCACGGTACCCGACTGTATCGCTGTATTGATACCTATCACCTGACCGCTGGAGTTAAGAAGCGGCCCTCCAGAATTTCCCGGATTAATGGCGGCATCTGTCTGCAAAAGACCGGTCAAGTTACTGCCACTCAGACTCCGGTTTAAGCCACTGATGACCCCCACGGTTATAGAGTTATCCAGACCGTACGGACTACCCAGCGCGATAGCCATCTGCCCCGGCTTCACTAAACTAGAATCCCCAAACTTGAGGGGTGTGATACCGGATACCGCTAATGAATCAACTTTAATTAGAGCCAGATCTTCAAATCGGGAAGCGCCGGTAATAGTTGCATCAACAGTTTTTCCACCTTTCAATAAGACCTGTACGTTTGAAGCGCCGCTAACCACATGGTTGTTGGTAAGAATATAGCCCTCTTTATCCACAAGGAATCCAGATCCCTGTCCCTCCTGTAGAGAACGGCCAAAGATACTAGTCCCCCGTTCCACCACCTTGATTTCCACCACCGCAGGGCTGGCATTATCATATATGGATGTAACCGTATCCTCATTAAATAGACCGAGAGCCGCCGATGCTGTTCGAGGCGCAAGTGTCACGCCACTGACCATCGTATAGGCTGCGCCAACAATTAACACTACCGCCAGCATAGCAATTATTTTACTTGCTATAGACTTCATGATATTTCTCCTTCCTCAGGTTATATAACCCTTGTATTAATATAACGATTAACCAGATGAAAAGTCAGTAATGTTATCCCTTCTGAATAGCAGAAAAAGCAAATTACTTTAACGAAGTAAGTTCGAGGGATAAACTTTTTGCATCTTAACCGTCACCCTATGGGATAGGTACCATAATCCGTGAGTTCAGCTTGGAAACGATCACCTCCAAGGTTGACTGCGACTGATGAAAAGTAGTTATGCACTCAAGTCTCCTCGCCCCTTGAGGGAGAGGACTAAGGTGAGGGGACACAATCAGTTCCTCCATAGAAATATTTTCCTGCTATAGCACATGAACCTTTCGAACATTGGATCCACCCTCACTCTAACTCTCTCCCCTTGAGGGAGAGAAGACTACTTAGTTGCCTTTTCTATCTGCAAGGAACCCACGGATTACGGAGATGGTATTGACCTTGACATCCCCTATAGTGGGTGATACACTCACGGCTGAAGGAAATATCCCTATCAAATCCCGGCGCAACGTCAAGATCACTTAATTCGCTTTGTCACCCTGTGAATATCTCAAAGCCCTTTAATACTACCTGCCCTGTGACACATCTGGCATTTGCTAATGCTCCGATAACCTATAGCTGGTTCTCTGTAATAGCGCCAGACCAATAAATAAGGGAGTGCAATAATGAAAACTGTTTATATAGCAACGATGATAGTAATTTCGCTTTTCATTTTAGCTTCCTGTACGCTACAACCTGCTACCACCCCCACCCCCGTCTCATCGGGTACAACGCCCAGGCCGTCTCCTACCGCCATATCTCCTTCCGTAAGTCCCCAGGATACAGCATGGAATAAAGTCGTGGAAGCGGCTAAAAAAGAGGGTTTGGTGACCATTTATGCCTTCTACTATGGCGGCGACATCGGGCGTAGCATGGCTCGAGCGTTTCAGGATAAGTATGGTATCCGTGTGGAGATACTCGCCAGCGCCGGACGGCAAACTGTAGAAAAAGTCAAAGTGGAACAGGCCATGAAGCAGCCAGTTGCCG
>JACVQG010000342.1 GCA_015661045.1 Dehalococcoidia bacterium
AGTAAACTGAGTTCACCGGCATGGTCCTCATCCAGGGGGACATACTGGGGAAGATGGACGATGAGGCTCATGGTCTCAATCTGGCGTTTTGCAGCCTCCTGGGCTATTAGCGCCATGATAGTTGTCGGCCCATGGTAGGTGCTGGATTTAACCCCGAACTTCTTCAGCATCTCCTCTGCAGGGGCGCCGGTAGCTGAACCGGTAATACGAAGCGGCTTAGTATGAGGAACCATATCATACATCGCCCCCAGGAGACAATACCTTTTAACCCGCAGTTTCTCCAGCACACTCAAAAGGGAATCCACATAGTCTTCGCCGAAGGAGTGGGGCTCCAGTAGATGCATGAAAAGAAAACTATTGCCCTCTGCCGGCTGGGAGTAGTTTATCAGCGAGTTGGGCACAGCAACCAGGCGTTGCCCATCTTGAGTATAGATAGTGGGCCGGTAGCGGGTAAAATCAAAGAAATTTCCCGGCCTGGCTACATGCCCGAGGGATTTCGACCCCAGTTGTTGCTCTAAACGGTTCAAAACCATGTTACCCACCCCCCCGACATCTACCCAGGGGCGCAAGGTGGCTAAAGCCTGAAGCTCCGGTAGCTCCGGCAACGGTTCATTAATCTCAAAAGCGCCTATTCTCATGGTGTCATTTTAGCAGAAAATATTAATTACTAACAGCGGGTCTTTTATACATCTTCAGGGCAGACACGAGGTCATCTGTTCCAACATATTCTTAAATCCGTCGAGAAACCGAGAGATTCTATGGCTACAGGCCTACTTGACTGGTGGTCGGAAACCGCCGACCCGATGCACCGAGGTGAATCGGGTCTGCCCCCTTTACGTAAAGGGGGTTAGGGGGTTTTCGTCATAGCACATCTCCGCAAGTAGTGAAGCGGCGATTTTGGGACCATATTATGTGCCTACTGACCTAACCTAATGCTCTTTACCACATTTTGTTGGAACAGGCGAACACGCCGGTTCGCCCCTGCGGTTCCCATCTCTCACCTCTTACATCCCACCTCTCAACCAGCATCCTCCAGGTGCTCAATACCGCCGTGTCCGATATAGTGATACAGCCTTGAATGGAGAGATAAGAAAGTAGCCGGATGGCGCGGGTCCGAATTAAAGTGCTGGTGGACTGTATTATTAGGGATAAGCACCACATCCTCGGTATCCCAGTCCCATTTCTTACCATCGTGAATATCGTAACCCTTACCCGATAGAATCTTGTGCACCTCTTCTCCCACGTGGCGGTGTTTTCCGGATTTTCCGCCGGGTGGCAACTCCTGAAGATAGGCATCATAGAGCAGTAACGGGCCGGGGTTATAAGGACTTATTAAATATTTGAGTTTGCCCATCTCGGTATTTTCCCAGAGTTTGTCTTTGCCTTTGATTACGTGGGGAATATTCAACCGCCAGGTAATCGTATCTTGAAGGGTCTTCCTGTAATGCTGATAGGTATTCCGCGGCTCGCCGCTGAACCCTTTATCCTTCCTGCCCTCCATCATTTTCATGTACTCCAGGTCCACAGCGCCAAAGTGCAGTTCCTCACCCGAGGCCGTCTTATAGCCGATAACATTTCCCTCTTTATTACGTATTAATGTTGCACCCTCCGGGGGCTGGTAACGTTCGTGGATTTCTATCTGCTCTATAGAGGATAACCCCATGAGGTCGAAAACATTGGGTAAATTGAAAAACAGACGTGCATTCTGGCTGCCGGTATTGAAGTGCTGATGGATGCAATAGGTGGGAACGCACATTACATCCCCGGCCTCCCAGGGATACTTCTTATCATCGTGGATTTCGTAACCTTCCCCCTCGATAATATAAAAGAAAGCCTCCTGATAGTGGCGGTGCTTCCCTGATTTGCGGCCGGCAAAAACCATCTGCTCACGGAGGTCTAGTGTGTGTATTGGCACTTTTGATAGCCAGCCGGGGATACCTGCCGGGCCGGTATAATTCTTAAGATAAGTAGTTGCATTCTGATTCCACGGGACGTCGTTATACTTGATAACGTGAGACATAGCCGCCACCGTTTCATTTAGGGTCTTCAGGCGGCTCCACATCTCTTCGATAATACGGGAAAAAACTACAGGCTCCTCCTCACGGCGCCTCTCCAATTGCCTTTCCATAATCTCTCCTTTCCGGTGAACCATTAGAATATGATAAGCGCATTTTAGGGGTGAGGAGAGTGATTGTCAATACGTAGAGAACAACATACGTAGAGAACAACATACGTAGAGAACAACATACAATTATGCCAAATAATATGCCAATGTTATTTGGGAGGTTTGTCATACCGGTTTTCCGCAGCTTTCCTAGCGGTTCCCTTGCGTCGGTCCGGCGTAGGTTTCTTGCCATAAGCTACGCCACCCTTCTTCCAACCCAACCACCCCAGGGCGACGGCGGCAGGGTTCTTCAGCGCTTGGTTTGAGGATTCATCAGTGCAGTTTTTTGGGTGCGTTCTGACCGGCGGCTGACAGTACCATATATGAAAGCAGAAACAAGAC
>JACVQG010000343.1 GCA_015661045.1 Dehalococcoidia bacterium
GCCGATGATATATCAACGGCATCCACAGCAAACCCCTGTTGGGCCAGGAACAAGGCATTACGTCCCATTCCAGTGGCCACATCCAGCGCTCTCCCCCTGGGGATATTTGGCAGCCACTCCACCAGCAAAGCCGAAGGGTTATCATTAGGGGTATATTCTCCCCCTTTATACTTTTGTTCCCATTTTTCAAGTTCAGTCTTGCTCATATTTTTCCGGTGTAGGGGCAATTCATGAATTGCCCCTACCATTTTGATATTCTACAAATATGGCAGCACGTTCTTTTTTACAAAGTCGAAGTTCCGTTTGACGGCTTCTTTGCCGGAGATAACACCGGGGCCTTCATACTGGTGTCCGGTCAGCAGATACTCTACATCCAGTTGGGAAAGGCGCTCGATACTGTCCCGGAGGTGGTCGCCGTTCCCCTTAGGTAGGTCAACTCTGCCGGTATTATGGTAGAAGATGACATCGCCGACTATCAGAGTCCGCTTTTCGGCCCAATAGAGGCCGATATGGCCCGGGGTATGCCCTGGGATCAATATGACACTAAGAGTTAGACCTTCCAGCTTCCAGTCTCCGACTTTTATCTTCATATCGGGTACAAGGTCGGGAACGTGGATCCCGCCTCTGGACTGATAACGCCTTCTACCGATAGTTTCGTAATATTCCGCCTCTAGCTCCCCCACTGCAACCACAGCCTTATTTCTTTCCTGTAGTGGCTGGCTCGACTCGCAGTGGTCCCGATGGGAGTGGGTATTTATCACCAGGCCAACATCTTTGATATCCAGGCCATCCTGTTTCATCTCCTGGCCGAGTTTCTCCAGGCAATCAATACCCAGGTCGTTTACAATGTGCCCGGGGTCAATGACAATATGGGTTTTCTTACCATTATTGACAAAGGCATCTGGAATAACATAACTATTACAGTTACCGCCGAATCTGACCATTTCTTCGTAGGTTAGCCCCGGCCAGAGATAGGCGTAAAGGTTATCAAAGAGTTTCATTCCGTGTTCCCTCACTTTGTATAAATTAAAAGTTCAGGATATTATAGTGTCAGCTTTTATTATAGGTCAAGGCGTACATTTTTCTCCATAATCTGTGGAATTTGAGCTTTGTCTGCATTTGAATAAAAGTCATCATACTGTAAACTTTGGTGTTTTTCCAGTACACCAGACTGAAGTCTGGGGCATAGATATAAAAACCCCATGCCCAGGGCTGAAGCCCTGGGTACAATTCACGGATTATTTTTTTAAACCTATTGCATCGCCTGCCGTAATGAATATATAATCTCTGAGCATAAAAGGGGGCATGAGGTTAAATTATGAAAGCTGAAATAATTTCCGTAGGCACTGAAATCCTGCTGGGAGATATTACCGATACCAACTCTTCCTACCTGGCCGGGCAACTCCCGCTGCTGGGGATCGACCTCTACTGGATTTCAACGGTCGGCGACAATCTGAACCGGGTAAGCGAGGTTTTAAAAAGAGCCTGGGCCCGCTCCGACCTCATTCTGCTTACCGGGGGGCTGGGCCCCACAGAAGACGATCTCACTCGTGAGTCCATCGCCAACATGCTGGGTGAGGAAATGAAGATTGACCCGGCGCTCGAGAAGTGGCTAAAGGACTTCTTCGCAAACCGGAAGTTCGCCATGCCGGAGCGAAATCTCAAACAGGCCACCCTTATACCTTCGGCGCAGGCATTGCCCAATCCACGAGGCACGGCCCCTGGCTGGTGGGTCGAAAGGGATGGGAGGATACTCATATCCATGCCCGGCCCACCAGCCGAGATGCAGCGCATGTGGCAATTCGAGGTCTTGCCACGCCTAAGGCCACGGCTTAGCGGTGAGATTATCCTTTCACGCACTTTAAAAAATTATGGCATAGGCGAGGGTACTCTGGACGAGATGATCAGCCCCCTTCTCTCATCCAACAATCCCTCGATAGGCGTCTACGCCAAGCCCGATGGCGTCCATGTACGCGTCACAGCTAAGGCCAAGACCAGGGAACAGGCCCAGGCATTACTGGACGATATGGAAGCCAAAGTTCGCCGTATACTGGGAAAATTTATCTGGGGTGTTGACGATGAAACGATGGAGGTGGTTGTGGGTAACCTTCTGAAAGAGAAGAGATTAACCCTGGCTGCAATGGAATCCTGCACCGGGGGCCTTTTTGCCAATATTATTACCGATGTCCCGGGCAGCTCCGCCTATTTCAAGGGTGGGGTTGTGGCCTATTCTAACGAGGTGAAGATAGCCAATGGCGTGGATGCCAAACTGATAGAACAATTCGGCGCCGTCAGCCCCGATGTAGGCTCAGCTATGGCGGCAGCAATCCGCCGTGGATTAGGGGCGGATGTGGGGGTGGGGATAACAGGAGTTATAGGCCCTGATACTCTGGAAGGAAAGTCTGTCGGCACTATCCACATCGCAATAGATGCCCCAGGCAGGCCTTCGGTTTTCCTGGCAAACTTACCGTTTCCCCGTCTACAGGCTAAGCGGTTAGCGACCACC
>JACVQG010000344.1 GCA_015661045.1 Dehalococcoidia bacterium
CCGACTCCGCCGTAAGCTAGAGGGCGATTCACCGGTACAAAGGATTATCACTGTACGCGGCCGCGGTTATATGCTTTTGAAAAATCCGTTAGCTCCCCACGATACCGATGCTAAAGCTGAGACTGTCTCCCGTTAATAAGAGCAGCTACATAGCCAGCCCCGAACCCGTTATTTATATTCACCACTGACACACCAGCCGCACAGCTATTTAGCATTGCCAGGAGGGGCGCCAGCCCTCCGAGATTCGCTCCGTAGCCTACACTAGTAGGCACTGCAATTACTGGAATGGATACAAGGCCGCTTATAACACTGGGCAAAGCCCCTTCCATTCCGGCGACGGCGACCACTACTCTGGATTGGCGCAACCGGGGCAACTGGTCTAACAAGCGGTGCAACCCGGCCACTCCAATATCATAAGCCTTCTCCACTTTGTTTCCCATAAGCTCTGCTGTTACTACAGCTTCTTCAGCTACAGGCAGATCGGCGGTACCACCACAGACAACCATAATTCCGGGGCGCAACGCTATGTTTTTTACACGGTTAAGGACGATAGCTCGCGCGTCAGTATGGTATTCAACTTCAGGCAATATTTCCTTAACATGTTTGTATATTTCGGGGCTGGCCCGCGTAATTAAAAGCTGGTCCGATTGAGATGCCAGGCGTTGAGCTATAGAAACTATTTGCTCTGGAGTCTTGCCTTCACCCAGGATAACTTCAGGGAATCCCTGACGAAGCGCCCGTTGATGGTCGGGCTTAGCGAATCCCAGGTCTTCGTAGGGGAAAGCTTTTAAATGGCCAAGCGCTTCTTCGATAGTTATATCGCCTGATTTTACGTTGGATAGGATGTTCCGCAGGTGTTCTGAATTAATGAGTAAAGCTCCTTTTTTTCGTATATGTTAACTAGCTATGAATTATAGCATCTTTTTTAAGGGACGTCCTTTACCCTGAAAATAAACTCCCTCGCTCCGATGCGCTTAAGTGCATCGGAGCGCCCCTTTGAGTAAAGGGGGCTAATAGTCTTCCGTAATCTGTGGATTCTTAGCTTCGTATACATTTGAATAAAAGCATTGTGGTGTAAACTATGGGGGTTTTCCGGTACCCCAGACTTTAGTCTGGGGCATAGATATAAAAACCCCATGCCCCCCGATGTATCGGGGGATACAATCCACGGATTATGGGTCTTATTATCGTATTGACATGAAACTTTTAACTGTGATAGAGTGCTAACATCCGATGAATAATAATAGATTATGTCAAATGCTGGGAATCAGGTATCCTATAATTGCCGGGGGCATGAACTGGGTAAGCAATGCAGAGCTGGCGGCTGGCGTCTCTAACGCCGGAGGTCTGGGTGTGGTAGTACCCAGCGCGGGATTGCCACCTTCAGGAGGCGACCCGGTAGAGAATCTGCGTCAGCATATCAGAAAAGCAAAACAGCTTACCGATAAACCTATAGGTGTGAATATCCCGCTGGACCGTAAAGCGGCCAAGTCGTATGCGGAGGTGGCTGTAGCTGAGGGGGTAAGCGTTGCCATAGGTTCAGCAGGTAACCCCGCTCTTTATACCGGGATGCTTAAAAACGCCGGGATTAAAGTGCTCCACGTGGTAGCCTCGGTAAAACACGCCCGTCACGCAGAGGCGGTTGGAGTGGATGCAGTGGTGGCGGAGGGCTATGAGGCCGGCGGGCATAATGGCCTGGACGAGCTAACCACCTTTGTCCTTGTCCCTCAGGTGGCTGACGCTGTTAAGATTCCAGTTGTAGCGGCTGGCGGTATCGCCGATGTCAGGGGCTTTCTGGCTGCCCTGCTCCTCGGAGCCGATGGCGTTCAAATGGGGACCCGTTTCCTGGCTACCACCGAATGTATCGCCCATCAAAAGCTCAAAGAGGCGGTCGTAAATGCCCCGGATACAGGTACAGTCATTGTTATGAGGAAGCTAGGCGTTACCCGTTCCATCAAAACGGGTATGACGCAGAAGTATCTGGAGGCTGAGGCTAAAGGAGCTTCCATCGAGGAGCTTAAAGCGTTGCGTTACGGACGCGCCCGTATGGGGCTTCTGGAGGGCGATATGGAGGAGGGCGATGCTTCTTGCGGAGCTATCGCCGGCCTGATAAAAGATATTGTGAGCGCTGAAGGGGTTATCAACCGGATAATGGGGGATATACCTCAGGCGCTAAATAAATTAAACGGTAAATTAAATATAGGAGGAAAATACTAATGTTACATACCAGAGTGTGTGATTTGCTGGGCATCCAGTACCCCATCATCCAGGGAGGACTGGGCCATATTTCAGGGGGTGAGCTGGCAGCGGCGGTATCCAATGCCGGAGGGCTAGGGACTATAGCCCTGACCACTCGCAGCCCGGAATTATATGTGCAGGAGAAGTGGCCAATCAGCGTACGCAACGAAATAAAGCTGACCAAAAGCCTGACAAAAAAGCCTTTTGCAGTCAATGTCCCTATGGACAACTATGTCCACGAAAAATTTGTTGAGGCTGCCATATATGGACAACTATGTCCACGAAAAATTTGTTGAGGCTGCCATAGAGGAGAAGGTATCGGTGGTGGTGCTGGCGGCGGGAAACCCCCGACTCTATGCAAAAAAGCTAAAGGAGCACGGTATTAAAGTAATACAACTGGTCTTTGCGGTGCGTCATGCTCAAATAGCGGAAGCTGAAGGAGTTGATGCTGTGGTCGCCTCCGGCGTGGATGCCGGAGGTTTTATTCACCTCAGTGAACTGCCTACGCTGGCCCTGGTTCCACAGATAGTGGATGCCGTAAAAATACCGGTTATTGCTGCCGGCGGCATCTGTGACGCGCGGGGGATGGCGGCTTGCTTTGCGCTGGGCGCCGAGGGTGTGCAATTGGGCACACGCTTTATAGCTACCAACGAGGCTCTTTGCCATATTAACTTGAAGCAATACCTGGTCAAGGCCAATGAGACTTCAACAATTGTCACCGGCCGCAAGAGCCAGATGGCGATGAGGGTAATCAAGAACAAGTTTACCGCCGAGCTAATGGAGAAAGAGGCTACTGGATTCACCAAGGAAGAGATGGGAGTGTTCATCGGCAGCGGGCGGGGTTTAAAGGCTATCATGGAAGGCAACGTGGATGAAGGCTCCGTGGGTTGCAGTCCCTCGGTGGGGATGATAAAGGAGATATTGCCGGCAGGAGAGGTGGTGCG
>JACVQG010000053.1 GCA_015661045.1 Dehalococcoidia bacterium
GGCTCTGAAGTAAAGCGAATTTTCCAGCTTATGGCGGAACATCCTGATTTTCATATGTTCCTGGTGGATGCAGGGGAGTGGAGTCTCGATAGTCCGGAAGAGCTACCGCGCTACCACGAGCTTATGGGTATCTTCAGGGAGGTGGCTAAAGGATTGGGAAAACCGGCCGTAATAGTAACACGCTCAGGCGATGCCCCTGAGGAATGGAGATGGCAGGCTGCAATGGAGGCAGAGTCGCAGTGCTTTCGCGATGGATTAACTATCTATCCTTCTCTACCCAGAGCAGCAAACGCACTTTCACGGCTGGTTAGCTATCATAACAATAGACACTAGCAGTGCGAGCTAATAAAATTACCGTTCGTTAGCCGGACAGGAGGGCTAAGGAGCAGGCGGCTTCTGAAGCATAGGCAGAAGGACCAGCCACACGACAGCCATTGCACCTAATACTCCCATGAAAATCCAGGTGCTGCGCTTCTGTGATTTACGACGGGAGTCTAGGGTTTTTCCACACTCATCGGAGCATATGTCCTTATCTACACTAACTGACTTGCCACAGACAATACAATGCCGGTGGGAAGGTACCGAAGACCACTCTGAAGTTGAATTTTTTTCTTTTGGCATAACGAAGTTATTATAATGCAGTTTAGTGTTATAATGCAAGGCCAATAGCAGGCAATTTTCAACGGTTTTTTTACAAACCAGGGTATTCAAACCAATCAATATTATCTCTAGACCGTTTCGGTGAGCGATCTATGTTAGATATCGTGGAATGAGGTAAGATGGATAAAATGGAAAGGACTCCTAAAATGGCTTCTAACAATGATGCAACGCAGAATCTTAAAGAACAAGGACACGAACAGCAGTTAACAGCGATACTTACCGAATACAAGATGCTTCGCGAGGAAATGCGGCTGTTCGGCAGCTTTCATCGAAGAGATTCTCAGATACTCATCGGTGTTATGGCTGTAATTGTTAGTTTATATCTTTCTAACCAAACTATAATAAATATCAATGTCTTAACACTTATTATCCCATCCTTGGTGTTTATTTATCTTATCATGCAAATTTCTACTGTGTACGTGACTGGTTTAGAAGCCAAAGCCTGTGCACGGATTGAGAAGCGGATAAACAAATTGCTCGGCAATCAGATACTGATGGACTGGGAGACCACAATCGGAAGAACAAATCTTCGAAGTAGCCTTTCACCAACGCCATTTACCGTAGGAGGATTCTACGCTCTTTTTGTTTTCATTTTCATTTTCTTTTCATTCCAAGCTTTTCAAAATTACGGCACCTTCTCACTTGTGATACATGGTGTTGAATTGGTCATACTCGCATTAGCACTGGTCTATTGGGTTATATTTGAAACTAACGGGATACTTCCTCCCTAGAGTAATAAGGGGAACCATATGGTAGAGACAAGAACATGACAAATGAATAGAGAGGGGAATATTGGGCCAAGTAACTTGTTCGTCACCCTCACCTGGCCTCTCCCGTCGAGGGCTCAGTACTCGACACTTTTGGGAAGGGGTTACACAGTTGTCATTCTGAACGAAGTGAAGAATCTGGGGATGTGAACTTTGAATTGGCGCCCCCCGCCCTGAGATCCTTCGCTATGCTCCAGGATGACGGACCAAAACATCCCTAAACGTCTTACTATTAATTAGGAGAAACTCATGTCAAGTATTGATTCTTATAACGTGCTAACAGAAAGATTAGGTTATCCGGGTTCAGTTCGTTTGCAGAGGGTGCTGGAAAAGTTAATGTCCCCCGATGAAGCCGAAATTGCCATGCTACTACCTGCTACCACGCTGGAAATCTCTCAAAAACTGGGTATAAGCGAGGAAAAGGTAAAGGAGAAAATAAGCTGGCTCCACAAAAAGGGAGCAATTGTGTCTACAGGGAGAGGGAATTTCTTTGCCCGGGATATACATCAAATCCGTAATGCCAGCGCCTCTATGCCAAGCCTCGATAACGTCCTCATGCCAGAGTTTGCCGACCTCTGGGAGGATTTCTCTCAGGCTGAATGGTATCCTGTCCTGGCCCAGAAGGCCCGTCACCGGGCAGAGCAGGGTCTGGCGCCGGCATCGAGAATTATACCGGCCCGGAAGGCCCTGGAAGGCTCCCCCGATTTGTTACCCGGCGAAGATATAAGGGCGATGATAGACAAAGCCGAGGTAATGGCAATTGCCCCCTGTCCTTGCCGACGCCAGACACGGAAGTGCGATAAGCTCATTATGGCCTGTTTTCAGTTCAACAAAGGGGCTGAATACACTATAGGCCGGGGCACCGGACGGGAACTGACCAAAACCGAAGCCATCCAGGTCTTCAACGATATCGAGGATAACGGGCTTATCCATACGGTAGGCTACGACCCCAACTTTACAACGATATGCAACTGCTGCAAAGATTGCTGCCAGCTACTATATCCCCTGTTTAAATATAATTTACTCAGTCAGGGATTGAGCAAAAGTCGCTTTGAGGCTGCTGTGGAACAGGCGACCTGCGATGGCTGCCAGGACTGTGTGGAACGGTGTCAGTTTGACGCTATTGAAATGCGCAAGGCGCCCGGCTCCAAAAGGATGAAGGCATTTGTTAAGGCGGAGAAGTGCTGGGGTTGCGGATTGTGCGTGATAGCCTGCCCGGCCAAATCAATAAAGATGGATATGGCCAGGCCGCAGGAATTTATCCCCCAGGTATTTACCCACTCCAGCGCAGGCAGAGAAATCACACCTGAGGATATACACCGGCATTAGTCGCTTAAGTCAAAACCATAATTCAAAAATCAACACTAAAGGTGGTTCTCCTAAAATAGACGCTCTCATGTCATTCTGAACGCAGTGAAGAATCTCTAGTCCCTCGCTGCAACACTGATTATGTCGCTGCGGCGAGAGATTCTTCGTCGCTTCGCTCCTCAGAATGACAGATTGGACTCTATTTTCATCTTTCATGGCGCTCTTGGTAATGAGCATGGCAAATACGTGAAAGATACCCACATATTTTGCATTGATAACTGATTACTTATTCTATTTTGCAATCATGATGGCTGATGAATGTTTGGGGAAACACACAGGCAGGGACGCCTGTGCCACCAGTTTACCTGCCATTCTGATGGCTAAGGCAAATAACTCTTGTATAGCCCCCTCTTCAAGTCTATAATGGCAACAAGGCAATGGCTCAAAATACCGTAACATTTTTAGGCACGGCGGGCGCCCGTATCATGCTGGCCAAGCAGTTGCTAGCTTCAGGCGGGATGTGGTGTAACCTCGATGGCCTCCAAATCCTGATAGACCCCGGGCCCGGTTGCCTGGTGCATGCTGTCAAAAAGAAGCTGGATGCCACCAAACTTTCGGCTATAATCCTTTCCCATAAGCACCTGGACCATTCCGGCGATGTGAACGTTATGATTGAAGCTATGACCGAGGGGGGCTTTCACCCCAGGGGGACCGTCTTCGCCCCCCAGGATGCCCTGGAGGTTGACCCTGTTATCTTGAAATACCTGCGGGGATTTCCGAAGCAAATCACAGTACTGAAGGAAAAGCAGACCTATCAAGTAGAAAGCATCACTTTTCAGACCTCCGTGCCACACCACCATGGGGCGGAGACCTATGGTTTAGTCTTCCATACGCCAGAGCTTACCTTCTCCTATATACCCGATACGGTTTATTTCCCGGAACTGCCCTCGAGCTATAGTGGTGAGGCGCTGATAATAAATGTAGTCAGATTCCAGAAAACCGGCCCCATCCTTCACCTGAGCATCGAAGATGTCAAGGAGCTAATCAGGCAAATCAAGCCCAAAGCGGTTATATTAACCCATTTCGGCATGACTATGTGGCGGGCGCACCCCTGGGAAGTTGCAGAGAAGCTTTCCCATGAGACTGGAATAAAGGTTATAGCCGCCCGGGACGGCCAGAGCATAGATTTGACGGAGCTGGCAAAGTAGAGAGCATACACAAAAATAGAACGTGGTGATTATGTAGAGACACGGCATGCCGTGTCTCTACCCAAATAACTAAAACTGGTAATCTAGGTTCAGCAGAAGTTGAGTTCCTTCTACGAAAGATTCAAGATAAGGTTTTTGGTATGGATGATTTACAGTCTGGAATAAAATGGCCAATCGCAAAAACATCCGATGGTCAATATGTGAAAATCGAGAATGCAAATAGAGGAGGATTCTACCAGTGTCCAGAATGTCAAGGCCGGTTCGTTGCGAGAAAAGGTGCAGTAGTAAGATGGCACTTTGCACATTATCCAGGTGCAATGTGTACGGGCGAGGGGTCTCGCCATGCTGTAGCTAAACACTATATTGCAATGCTGCTGGGAGAACCATTTTATGTTTCACTTAAATGCTTCTGTAGCTTGCAATTACCTTCAAAGCCCTATAAAGTTGAATTTACAGATATAAAAGTAGAGGATAATATCAATAACTATCGTGTTGATGTAACTTGCAAAAGGAAAGGGCAGCGTATTTGTATTGAAGTGGTTGATGCGAATCCTACGATTAATGAAAAAAGAGAATCACTAAGGGGAACGCTTATAGAAATAATTATAAATGATTTAAATGATAATGAAGTGTTTGGTGGAGAAAAATTGCGCGAAAGACTAAATCATGGGATAACTTCTTACCTACAATCGCGTATTGATTCCACGTATTATTTTATCCATACATGGCACGGACCTTGCTGGCGATGTCATAAGGATAAGGGGATAGCACGATTATGTGGTGGAGTACAGGGAGAAGTAATGTGGTCTCAGGATTTCCCTGCTAAGCTATTAGCTACAATGTGCAAATATGCCAAATTAGAATGGCGCACTACTGGCATTGTTAAGGAAGGATATATAGCTAATGTCTGTCCACATTGTGGAGCAGTCCAAGGTGATTGGCATTTAAACGATGAACTAATGAATATTTTGAGTTCTGGTAATTCAGCTAAAGTTGAAACAATTATTTCTCTTGGAGAATAATCATGCCAGAGACAGAAAAACTTACGCAATCGGAGATACCTGAGTTGGAGGCTGCCCTCCAGCGGGGCGACATATTGCTTGTTCATACCAAGGGCAACCCCCTCCTGCACCCTATCGCCTGGGCCATCCGCTGGGGGACATCCAGCTACTGGAATCATGCGGCGCTGATCCACCTGATCCCCTCCGAAAGCGAGGGCTACCCCGATGCCTTCACCATCGAGTCCCAGGGCCAGGGTATAGACATCCACAGATTATCCGAATACTACTTAAAACATACCGGTAAATACGATCTGGGCATTAAACGGCTGGCTGCACCCTGGTATGGAGACGGCAATGACCCGCATGCACTGGAGTTCGCCAGGAAAGTCAGAGGTTTTGCCTTACAGGAAATTGATGATAAATACAGTTTTAAAACTATCCTGCGTATTGCGGGAAAATACTGGTGGATTGTGCCTACGGCCCTGGCCAGGGCTAAAGTCAGGACAATCAGCATATTGGCTGCGCTAATACTGGCTATAGTATGGCTGATAATCTGGCTGGCGACCACAATCCCCCAGATATTTTTCACTGCCCTGGCTATTGGGGTTATCGTACCTTTAATCAAGTTTCTTCCGGAGCTTCAGGAGAGGAAAGGAAAGACCGTATTTTTCAAGGGGGATGAGACAAATAACTATATCTGTAGCGGCTTTGTACAGTGGGTATATTACAGCGTTTTCAACTGGTTCCGTCTTAAAGGCAATTTGACTGCAACAATGAAGCCGGAGGATATAGATTTTACTAACTGGGAGTGGGAGAGAAGTCTGTTAGATAAAGCAAAGCTCACCCCGGAGGAAAATGACAGGTTGAGCCGCGAATTGCTTTCCACTACACCGGCAGACTTGGCTATGACTGACAAACTGGCCTGGCTGTTTTATATAAAAGATGGAAAGTTCTGTGAGTTGCCGGGGCCCGTGTCCTAAAACGATTGGGCTGGGTGGGTTCCATGGATTCTCCTACAATATTTTACGATTATGGGATAGAACTTCTCATTTTGAATGAGATAAGGTCAGGTTCCTTGACTATTCTTATTTCTACTATTCCATGGCTCTCCAACCATGTCAGGAGACTGCCATAAGGATTTCTTCGGCTGAATCCGACATCTTGAGGATAAATCTCATTTTCTTGCAGTTTTTCATGGCATTGTTGACCGAAGCTACCCCTCTTGACAGGCCCGCCTTTGAGCGCCTTAATTACTTCTACACATTCCGCCACGAGATAAGGTTTATTCCATAATATCAGGTTTCCATTTTCAATTGATGACGCTAGCCTTTCGCTGATTTCATCTTTCTCGGACCAAATATATACATCTACACCAATTCTCTTCATCTCTTTAAGAGTCTCGGCGTAATCCCCATCTTTTGATACAAGGATGAAAATCGTTTTACGAGGATTTGTAATGCACTCCCGCATACTATCTCTTACGAGCTGAGAATCAGCGTCATAGTAGCCTTCAAATACTTCAAATTTTAGTGCTTCAAAGGTTCCTTTCACCGTAGGCTTCGAAACACCCTGCTGAAAAAATGTAGAAAATATTGCCCATTCAGGTTGAGAGCTATATACGCGTAGGAGACGACTGGCTCGAGTTGCGGGGAAAATAAGGTCCAAATATTTCTTCATATAGCCCCACTCCTCCTCAATCTTGTCAACACTCAGAGCTAGATTCTGGAAGTCCCAAGCTAATACCAGCTTGGTTCGATGTTTTGTGGCTTGTTTCATGCTTATCCTCCTCTTAAAGAAATTAGGGGAGAGATTGTGCTGCTTTGCAATGGCGTAAATAGCGGCTAATGTATCGGCATCCGGAGTGGTGGCACCGATCTCCCAGCGAGAAAGGGTATTCACTGGGATGTCGAGAAGGTCGGCAAGCTTGGCCTGACTTAGCCCAAGCTCCTTACGAATGTTGGCTATGACCGCTCGATCAAATAAATAATCGTAGAGTTCAGGCTTTATCGGTACCATGATTTTGAAGTATAGCACTAAATATATATGTTGTCAACAGTTATGATGATAGCATTATTAATAACCCTTATTGCTTAAACAGCTTATCCAGCTTGGCTTTGATCCGTTCTTGCCGTTTTCGTGTCTCTTCTCTGTCCAGTTCTGCTTGCTTTAGCTGGCCGTTGACAATTGTTACCCTCAGCCAGTCTCCGGCCTGGATGCCCGGGGGAAGCTGACCTACCGGCACAGATAGCTCTCTCTCCTCCGGGCCAATCAACAGTAATGCAACACCTTCATCTATGCGGTCAATGGCTGCTTTTTCCATGCTCATCCTTAATGGGTGAGTGGTATGCCCCACCCTGAGATTCTTCGCTGCGCTCCAGAATGACAAAACCAAGATTCCCGACAGCTCATCGTTCCGTCTTCACGGTGTAGGTCTTGCCGTTGGTGCTTATCACTATAGCGCCGTGGACATCTGTCCCCAAAATACGTACCCCGGCGGTATTCAATGCCTTGATTGTCTCCGGGTGGGGATGGCCGAACTGGTTCCCCACCCCCGCCTGGTACACCGCCACCTGCGGCTTAACCGCTGCCAGGAAAGGCGCCGAGGTAGAGGTGCGGGAACCG